>JAQBNY010000031.1 GCA_028288315.1 Mucilaginibacter sp. | reverse complement strand
TGATGTGTAAACCGACAGTCATTTTGTAGCTTGATTCTTAATTTTTGGTCCAAAACAGCTATTGATAATAATTCTAAATAGTATATATCCCTTGTAATAAATTTTATTAGCTTAGCGTTTTGTATTTTTGTAATCTGATATTACAGAATTATACCAATTAATGAAAAAAAGTTCAATATTAGGAATAGTCGTTATAGCTATTGCCATAGCGGTTATCATCAGCACATACTCAAACACAAGTACTTATGGTTCTTTTAACGATGCTAAAGAAACCAAAAGCGAACTGCATATTGTTGGTCATTTAAACAAACAAAAAGAGTTGTTTTATGATGCCACCAAGGATGCCAATTATTTTTCGTTTTACATGAAAGATAATAAAGGTGAGGAATGCAAAGTGGTGTTCACCGGTACCAAACCACAGGATTTTGAACGTTCAGAGCAGATTGTACTAACCGGTCAAATGCATGGTAATGAGTTTCACGCATCAAAAATATTGATGAAGTGCCCTTCTAAATACACACAAGACAAGGTGGAAATCACCGAGTTTAAGGCTACACAAGCCTCTATTTAATTCAATTTAATGGATACAGTTTTTAAAGGCGAGCACCTGTTACCGGGGCATTTAGGCCAATTTTTCGTTATACTTTCTTTCGGTGCAGCCTTATTTTCAACCATAAGCTATTATTTTGCTACAACTGATAAGCTGAACCCAACATGGCAGCGCCTGGGCCGTATAGGTTTTTTCATTAACCTGGTATCTGTAGTAGGTATCGGTACCTGCTTGTTCTACATTATTTACAATCACCTTTTTGAATACCACTATGCCTGGGAGCATTCCTCTAAAACGTTGCCTGTATACTATATCATTTCCAGCTATTGGGAAGGGCAAGAGGGCAGCTTTTGGCTATGGACCTTCTGGCAGGCCGTATTAGGCAGCATATTGGTATGGAGGGCAAAATCATGGGAGAACCCAGTGTTAACCGTGGTTATGCTTTCGCAAACCTTGCTATCATCCATGCTGATTGGGGTAAATATTTTGGGCGAGCGCGTAGGCAGCTCACCATTTATTTTGCTGCGCGATGCACTGGACCTAAAAGCTTCAACCCCGATATTTAACACCCGCCCTGAGCTTTATAAAAACTATTTAACCTACATAACCGACGGTAACGGCTTAAACCCGCTATTACAGAACTATTGGATGGTAATACACCCACCAACCCTGTTTCTGGGTTTTGCATCAATGGTGGTGCCGTTTGCTTATGCTATAGCAGGTTTGTGGCAGCGCAAATACAAAGAGTGGATACAGCCTGCAATATCATACGCTCTTTTTGCGGTAATGATATTAGGTACAGGTATTATCATGGGGTCGTTTTGGGCGTATGAGTCGTTAAACTTTGGCGGCTTTTGGGCATGGGATCCGGTAGAGAACGCCTCTGTTATTCCGTGGTTAACATTAATAGGTGCCGTACACGTGCTTATAGTTTATAAAAATTCAGGTCACGCGTATTTTACAGCTACATTTTTAGTGCTTATCAGCTTTGTGCTGGTATTATATGCATCGTTCCTTACCCGTAGCGGTATTTTGGGTGAAACATCTGTACACGCATTTACCGACCTTGGTATGTTTTGGCACTTAGTGGTTGATGTGGTTGTTTTCCTGAGTATAACTACTTACTTACTGGTTTCCCGCTGGAAAGAACTTCCTATCACCAAAAAGGACGAAGAAACTTACTCACGTGAGTTTTGGATGTTTGTTGGCGCGGTATTTTTAGGCCTGTCATGCTTCCACCTAGTTATTGTAACCTCAATACCTGTATGGAACTCAATGTTTGGTACCAAGCTGGCCCCGCCTGCAGATCCGGTTAAGCATTACAATATTATACAGGCATCGTTCGCGGTGGTGGTTACCTTGCTTACAGGCTTCACACAATTTCTTAAATATAAAAAGACGGATGTTACCCGTTTCTTTATCACTACGCTTATTTACCTGGTATTTGCCGCGTTAATAACTGCTTTAGTGGTTTATGTTACCGGCGTTTACCGCCTGCATGTGGTGTATATATTAATTATGCTGGGCAGTGTTTATTCGGTGTTGGCTAATGCTAAGATCTTATCAGAAGCATTTAAAGGAAAAATAAAACTGGCAGGATCTGCCGTGGCACATATTGGTTTTGGTTTGATACTGATAGGCGCTTTAATAGCCGCGGGTACCAGCAAAGTAATATCTGAAAACGTTAGCGGCGAGCAGTACACCGAAGATTTTGTTAAAGCCAAAAATGATCCGCGCGAGAACGTGATGATGTATCGTAACGAGCCTGTTAAAATAGGCAAGTACATTGCTACTTACGTAGGCGATTCATTAGCCGCACCAAACCATTACTTTAAAGTAAATTACAAAATGGTTGATGCTGCAGGTAAAGTGACCGAAGAGTTTACGCTGATGCCAAACGCGCAGGCCAACCGCAAAATGGGATTAGTTTCATCTCCCGATACTAAACACTACCTATTTAGTGATATTTATACGCACGTAAACATGAGTAATGCCATTACTTATGAGGAAAGCGAAAAAGGCCAGGCCGATGCGCATGATGAAGCAAGCGACGATAACAGCTACAATCCGCCGGTTACACATGAAGTAGCCCCTGGCGATACCATTCGTTTCCGCGAAGGATACATTGTGTTAAAGAGCCTTAAAAAAGGCGTAAAAGTGCAGAATATCCCGCTTAAGGCTAATGAGGTATCGGTAGGTGCGGAACTTGAAATAGTATCGCACGGTAAAACTTACACTGCCGAACCTGTTTACATGATAAAAGGTGGCAGCGCCTTTGATTTTGCCCGCAAGGTAGAAGATGCCGGCCTAAAACTACGTTTCTCTAAAATTATCCCTGAAAAGAACAAAGTAGAGATAAGCGTATACCAACAACCCGAAAGCAAAAAGAAATACATTGTTATGCGGGCCATACAGTTCCCATACATTAACTTCTTTTGGTCGGGTACCATTATCATGGTTATAGGCTTCCTGCTGGCTATCTTCAGGAGGAACAAAGAGTTGAAGACGGTTTAGGTTTAAATTAACCACAAAGGCACTAAGATTTTTCACAAAGGCCACAAAGTAAATTACTTTGTGGCCTTTGTGTTTAAAATTACGTCAATCGCTTGGCTCAGCCGAATGGCGACTATTCAACGGCTCCTGTCAATAGAATTAGAATTCCGCGCTATTGTTGGTGTCCTCACCAACAATCGTTTAGCAAGGTATAAAGAAAATACAACTTGAAATGCATGGTGGGTTGTTGGTGAGGACACCAACAACGGCGTAGTTTAAATTTGTTAATCACAAAAGGCGTTAAGATTTTTCGAAGGCCACAAAGTTTACTTTGTGGCCTTTGCATTTAAAATTACATAGTCGCTTGGCTTCAGCCGGGTGACGACTATTCAACGGCCTCTGGCCGATGAGATTATTTATACCGCGGCCGGAGGCCTTATAATACAGGTCACTCGGCAGGAGCCCATAGACGTTCGGAAGATTGATATTGCTAACAAAATTCCCCTCTTGAGAGGGGGCGCGTCGGTGGTGCGGCTGCAGGGGTGTGTTATTCGCCTAAAAGTATACACCCCTCTCAAGAGGGGAATCGCACAACCCGCCGCTTCTTTTTAATCTTCCGAACACTTGTAGGCTGGAGCCGAGCGACTGCAATTATTAATTAAATAAATTGGGAAGGAATTATTTAATTATTTTCGCCTGTAGTCGGTGTTACCCGTACCACGATAGACAACTTCTTCAATCCCAAAAAATCAGCATACTTTTTTGCGGCTTTTTCTACCGCTTTAGCATTAGCGATACTTAACTTTTTAAAGGGGGTTATCTCCAGCTCAAGTGTGTCTTTCTTGAATGTTCTTTTCCAGATGCCTTCAATTTGACCGTTGAGGATTATGGTATGATTAAAGATAGTGCCACGTGGGTCCGCAAGGTTGATGTTTTTGGCAGCGATGGTTGCACTGCGGTCCTTATAGCTTACAATGTATTCGTCGTAATTGGGCAGGAGGTAAGCAGTGCCGGGTTTAATACTTGGGGTATTGGGCTGTTCGGCAAACCAATAGGTATTGCCTTCAAAAGTTAAACTGCTTAGTTTAGTCTTGTTAGCTTCCAGTCCGGCTTTAGCATCAGCGTTAGTAAGGCCGCTCCACCATACAAA
>JAQBNY010000310.1 GCA_028288315.1 Mucilaginibacter sp. | reverse complement strand
GATCAACCATCTCTTTTGTATGAAATATTTGAGCCAAGCCACTTCCCAACATGCCAAAAGCTAATAAACTTGTTGCAACCCAATAGATAATTAATTTTCTCTTTTCCATAGTGTGTTATTTTAATTTACTTAAGATGTCTTGTAACCGGTTATGTGCCATATTTATGCCTTGAGCAAAAGGTAACTGCAGCATTTGGTCTCTGAGTGTGACGGATCTATATACTATGTGCATATTGAGTTTGCTGGTGTCGTTAGTAAGTTGTTCAAATTCTAAGAACTCCAACTGAACGTCAAAAGGCGCATTCTCCATTTCAAATGTCCGTGTGATTTTTTTGTTCGGAACAAACTCATGGATTACCCCATTGGCCTGAAATACCACGTTTCCTTTAGCATCTGTTGTTTTAAATTGCCAACTGCCATGCTTTTTATTTTCAAGTTTCAGCACTTTCGTTCCCATCCATTGCTCAACAATTTCGGGCTCTACATACGCTTTAAAAAGTAATTCCAATGGCAAATCAAATTCCCTTGTAATCACTAATTCTTGTTTGCCGTCTTCGGCACTAATTTTTGTTTTTTGTTCCATGTTATTCTATTTTTTTGTTTTGTATTTTTTCATTATAGTTTCCAATTTATTAAACCGGTCATCCCACATTTTGCGGAATGGCTCAATGAAGTCGGCTACCTCTTTCATTTTTTTTGCATTAATATGATAGTAAATCTCTCTGCCGTTTTGTGTTTGTTCAACTAATTCGCACTCGGTGAGTATTTGCAAGTGTTTTGAAACTGTCGGCCTTGCTGTGTCAAAGTTTGAGGCTATCGCACCTGCTGTCAACGATTGCGAAGCAACCAACAGAAGTATAGCCCTTCTTGTCGGATCTGCTATGGCTTGAAATACGTCTCGTCTTAAATTCATTGTGTAGCTATTTGACTACAAATGTACGTGTAGTTATTTAACTACACAATTTTTTGTGATTTATTTAACGGATTTTTTTCGTGTCGTTTAGCTGTAAGTCTGAATGATTGTCGGCCGTTATTTTTCTAAAAGTCAGCAAAGGGCTGTCCCACGAAAGTTGGTTGAGAGATGTTGTGCTGTTGAAGCTTGGTTATGTCTGCCGAAAAAATGAGGGCGATGTATGCCAGATTAAACGCCAAACTGCCGCAAATGGTGATCGAGGTGTTTATATGCGATCAGGCCGCCCTGCTGACTACTTAGCTGCCCAAAAAAGGGATGCATGAAACCGGCGTCGGAACAGCGTGAGTGTTCTTCGATCAGATCGATTAGTTTAGTCTTTTCAGCTGCTGCGTTGCCGTCATCGGTGATCTTAAACCCAGGCACCGTTGGCAGGTTCGGTTTCATGGGTTCATCCCTCAGCATATTCTTTAAAGCGATCTTACCAAACAAACGGCCCAGGAAGGACTGCTTGTATAGCTGTTTGCCTAGGGCCATCTCTTCCCACAGCATGCAATGGCGCAGCATTTGAGAAACGGTCATTCGGCCCCATTTGGGCTGACGGTGCTCATCAAGAGTTTGGACCCTGGCTATTAATTCGTTTCGGCTGGTTTGGTCAAACATGGTTTTCATCGGCATAAATTGTAATTGCTCAGGTCAAAGTTAATTGTTTCAAGGAAAACGTAAAAGGTAAAATGAGACAGATTTGGGGTGTTTTTGTGACAAAAAAAGATACGGTGTGTATTTATAACATGTATCTGTTTAAACAGCCGTGCGTCACCTACAACGTTGTGAACGCTTTACCAAACCAGTCCCTCCCGATTTTAAATTCTAAAAAATTGAATTTTAAAAAATAGCAGGTTAACATTTACCATGCAATACAAATATTAGCAGCCTATTTGCCAGCAGCCCAAAAAATGGCATTACGGAATAATGTCTTATAATCCTCACTTTTAAATAATAGTGGCGAATGACCCATAAAGATGTAAATATTACGTGCCTTATAGTTGGGGTTGGTCCATATCACTGGATGATCGCCCATTTTAACATTAGAATCTGGTACATAGCTTGATTCATCTACAGAAGCCAGTACGTGCACGTTTGGCCGGGGGCTTTTCTCATAGGTATAAAACTCTTCCTTTTCTACTATAAATGAGGGGAAAACTCCTTTCATTACCGGGTGTACTTTATCCTCTACATTTACCTTAGCTTTTACAAAAGTTGCTATATAATTTTTGTACCTCGTATCACCCATAAACCTGCTAAACCACTGCCACATAGGATAACCGTCAAATTCGCCCAGCAAGGTAGCATGATGAAAACCGATCCAACCACCTTTACCTTGTTCAATATAATTTTGAAAAGCTGTTACCGCTTTTTCTTTCCATGAATAAGGCGGGTAATCCAATTGAATAAATAGCTGGTAATTGGCTAAAAAAGCTTCATCTATTTTATCTGTATTTTGAATATAGTCAACGGAGAAATTGCTGTCAGCCGCCAGTTTATCAAGCCAAGCTTTCGCTGCCAATGAGTATTCAATATGGTGTCCTCCATTTTCATAAAGTGCTATCACTTTAAATTTGGGTTTTTGTGCCCAAACATTGCTAAGATTAAATAGACAAAGAACTAAAACGGGCAGTTATTTTTTCGTAGACTTCATTGAGTTGATCTGTAAATTTTATAATTTATTTTGATGCTGCCCACAGTACAGCATCGCGGACTAATATGACATAGCTTGGGTTAGTTAGTGCAGTTGGCGAATGTCCTACACCGATATATATCATCCGGCGAAAATTTTCATTCGTCCAGATAATAGGATGATCGCCCATCGGTTTATTTTGTTTATAGGTTGATTCATCTGCCGTTGCCAGAACGCGCACATTACCTCTCGGGCTTTTATTAAACTCATACCATTCATCAGATAACCAGAATTTTGCCGGGAGATTCTTTGTGGCAGGGTGAGTACGATCCTCTACTACCACTACCCCATCCTGAAAGGCCGGATGAGGCGAGTAATAGACGCCCCCCATAAAGTCTTCAAACCATTGCCAGTAAGGTGATTTTGGATTAGGGCCTAAAAAGTCTTTACCTGTAAGCCCGGCTGCATGAATTCCTACCCAGCCTTTACCCTGCTCTGCGAATTTTTGCAAAGCCGCCTGCTGGCTTGCCGACATATCAAAAGGTGCTAAATGAAACATTACAAACACCTGGTAATTAGCTAAATTAGCATCATTAATCTTGCTGGCATCGTCAGTAAAATCCACACTGAAATGGTTATCGGCGCCCAGTTTTTCAAAAAATTGCTTAGCTACGGATACACTTTTCAAATGATCTTTGGCCTGGGAAGCAACCACAAGCACTTTAAAATTGCTGGTTTGCCCCTTAGCTTTTAATCCGCTCAGTGTGAGAGTAATTAATACTAACGCCAGGATTTTTCTAAATAATAATTTGCTCATAATGTTTATTGTTTTAAGGCAGGTTCTTTATATATCCTCCCAATCATCGGGTTATTAAAAATGATCTTCTTTAGTTCTTCCGCATCAATAGCTCCCTGGTGAGTATATACTATTTTACCATCCGGCTCAACTAAAATAGTATAAGGTAATGCCCCCTCCCATTTTGGATCAATAGCTTCAATCATTTTATATTTGTCATCACCAACAAAAATATAATTGGTGCCTGATGCTTGTTTTCTTTGCAAAAACTTTAAAGCCTTATCTTTATTTACAGGGCTATCTGTACTGATACTCACAAGTTCCACTCCCCTGTCTCTGTACATTCTGTTGATGGTAACCAGATCAGCAAACTCTGCTACACATGGCCCGCACCAGGTGGCCCATATATTGATGAGCCTCAATTTATCCGAATGATTTTTCAACACATCCCTTATGCCTGCCTCATTAATAGTATTCAGTTTTACAGGCTCTTTGGCCCATTCAATTTGAGCCTTCTCAATCCAGGTATTTTTTTCAGCCCATTTTATGGAGCATCCAAAAGTTTTTGTAACCGGCACAGGTACTTCTTTATTATTTAACAGGGCCTCAATGGCATTGCGTGCATCAAAAGAATGTGGAGTTCTTGCCGGATCTTCCATATCATCAATACGTCCGTTATAGCGTAATTTTCTATCCTTATCAAAAATAAAAATATGAGGGGTAGCAACGGGGCCGTACATTTTTGAAGCTATTTCTGTTTCCCCGTCATACAAATAAGGAAAATTAAATTTTCCGTCCCGTGCACGTATTTTCATATCATCAAAAGAGTCTCCTACATCACTGTAACCTAACTCATCCAAGCGAAGGGAACTTGGATTATTAGGGTTAATGGCAACCACACTCACGCCTTTTGCCGCATAATCACTTGTTAGTTTAATTATTCTGTTCTCATAAGCTTGTGATGTTGGGCAATGGTTACATATAAAAACAACGGCAAGTACTTTTGCTGCTTTAAAAGATTTAAGCGTGTAAGTTTTACCATCAATACCGGGTAAACTAAAATCAGGTGCGGCGGCGCCAATAGCCAGTGTCTTATGCTCGTCAAAGGAGAATGCAAAACCGGGAATGGTTAACAATAAAATTAAAATGATACTTAACCGGATACTGTACTTCTTCATTTTTTTGATCTTAATGGTTCATATTTATTCATGTACTGAAACAGCTAACAAGTACCATGCGGCATGCGGAAGCCATTGCTCGGCCCACCGCCAATCATAATCTTTACCTGTTGTGGCATACGAGAGGTTAAAATCAATATCGTTCTCATTGTTTAATCCTGATGTTATACCATTTACTATCCCACCGGGTGCATTTGTATATTCAAACGTTCCAAAAAAGCCATAGGCTGGGTTATTATGACCTGTTCCCTGTAACATACAGGCGTCATAAGGGTTTAAACCTAATATCCTGTTTAATTGGTCAAGAGCAAAGCTATCCATGCGGTCATGAAACTGTTTATCATCTTTAAAAAGATTTGCAGCCATCCTTGCAGCGGTGGCCATAGAAGAAAGCCTTGCATTTTCTCCCTGCCACCATGGGGAAGCATCGCTTCCATGCGGAAAGAAAAAGGAGCTACGCCTGTTTCCCAAAGTGTCTTGTACCAACTGGCGGCTATAGCCAAAAGGGTTGTTCACCTCATGGGTGATATTCAATTCAAATTGCATTGATTCCTTCACTGTATTTTTTATCCTGGCCTGTACATCGGGCGCAGCATAAGGATAATAGTACAGCAAACTAACCAGCGGTAAGCCAGCATCAGATGGATGGAAAAACGGCCGGTCATTATTATCAGCACGCCAATAATTTTTAAAATTCTGCCATGAAACCAACCTGTTCATTAACCGATCGGCTCTTTTATTCGCCGCAGTTTGGTATATGGCTTTCCGGGTAACTTTATATAACTCTGTAGCTGCACTTAATGCGCTGTAATCATCAATAATATTCTCTTTACCATCATAGGTCATCAGTACATTATCCTTTTCTAAGAACGCAAAAGCATCCTCTGCGGCTTTTAAATAATCAGCATTGCTATAATCTCCGGATACAGGGTAAGCAGAAGCCATAGCCAAAGCTGCTATAGCCGTCCCTCCTCCCGAACGATAACTTACCTGGTAACTGCGCCAATTTTGGCTGCCCGTGTTTTTGTTGAAAGATTGTTCCTTTGATTGTTTGATCCTATAGCTTCCTTCTTCTGGTTGAATTACCCTGCTTTGTGGTAATTTACCCGGGCCAGGCGCTGATACAGAACGATAAAATGATCCGTTTTTTGCCTGCATCCTAACCAGGTAATCAGCTCCGTACATGGCTTCATCCAATAATCTCCTGTTAAACTGACGAAAATCGGTTCCAGATCTGCTTATTAAAAACTCATAAGTTTTAAATAAGCTCCAGTCTGTCAAAGAAATTTGTTGAGGATTAAAGTAAGATGAGAATGAAAGGTGGGAAAGATGCTTGCCGTAATCGCCTGACGCATCATACCAGGCACCATGTGCGTCAATAGTATCTGTTGTTTTACCCGATAATAATAAATGACGATCAGCTTTATCCAGCAAGCCTGAACTTCTCTGTCCCTTAAAATAATAGATCACATCAGATAATGTGGCTTTCTCCAATACATTTTTTCCAATTATAAATGGATAAGAAGATACAGTTCCTTTTGGCAGAACAATTTGCAACTTGTAAGTACCGGGCTCAGTATATTTACTAAAATCAATTGTCCAGAACTTCCAGTTCTTCCACTTGTCAACTGCTCCGCTAAACACCGGCTTACCTGTGTATGCGGCTTTACCAGTTTCAACATTAATAAGACTAAATGAGTTTAAAGCCAACTTACTATCAGCAACAACAACAGCCCTTTTAGCTTTGCTTTCTTCATAACCTACATGGTTGGTTACTACCTTTACAGACTGTGCATGAAGAAAAAATGGAATAAACAAGAATAAGTAC
>JAQBNY010000293.1 GCA_028288315.1 Mucilaginibacter sp. | reverse complement strand
TGGAAAGCCTGCGCCATTTAACTATAGAGGAAACATATGAGCTTTCTGATGCCATATTAAGCGGCGATATGGATGAGATAAAAAAGGAATTGGGCGATATTATGCTGCACCTGGTTTTCTACTCGCGCATAGCATCAGAAACTAATGATTTTAATATAACCGGCGTACTAAATGGCATTTGCGATAAGTTGATAAACCGCCATCCGCATATTTACAGCGATACAGAAGTTAAGGATGAGAATGATGTAAAACGCAATTGGGAACAAATAAAACTTAAAGAGGGGAATAAATCTGTACTGGGTGGTGTGCCTGCATCGTTACCGGCATTGGTAAAAGCATCACGTATACAAGAAAAAGCCCGGGGCGTAGGTTTTGATTGGGATAATAAAGACCAGGTATGGGCCAAGGTAGAAGAAGAGCTGCAGGAATTTAAAGATGAATTTAACCATGCTGATGAAACTACCATTGACTATGAAAAAGCCGAAGGTGAGTTTGGCGACCTGCTATTTTCATTAATAAACTATGCCCGCTTTATTAATATTAACCCCGAAGATGCGCTTGAAAAAACTAATCGCAAATTCATTAAACGTTTTCAATACCTTGAAAGTAAGGCTGCTGAAAGTGGCAAACAACTGCATGATATGAGCCTTACAGAGATGGATGTTTTTTGGAACGAGGCCAAGAAAGTTTAAAAAAACATTGTTTTAAGTGTATCGTTTACTATTAATTAACCGTAATGTTAATGTAACAGTTAAATTATGAAACGAAGATTTATTTATTTATTACCTGCTTTATTGGTTTTAACAATACTTGCAACAGGCTGCTTAAAAAATAGCAATCCCCCCCCTATACCTTATCCAACAGGTACCTTTAATGGCCAGTTTAGATTATTACACAAAAAGCTTAGTGAAACTAAGGTTGACACATTGAAACAAGCTAACATACAATTAGTGTTAGAAACCGGCATGACCTTTAAAGTTTTGGGCGATACTACTACTGTACATGCAGGTAGCAAAGGCCAATACGGCATAAATAGCGCATATATGGCTTTTAGCGATGATACGAACCCAAAAACGGGCACACCTGAGAAAATTCACCTGTATGGTAATTATTCTTATATTTATGATGGTAGTACCCTGGTAATTCTTGCTGTACAGGGAGATACTATAAATTACAGGTATGATCTGAAAAAAGTCAATTAAATTATTGATATAGTTTAACACAAAAGCCATTCTTTATGAGGATGGCTTTTGTGTTAATTGGGTTCAGGTAAAATATTTATTTTTCGCCAGATAATGTTAGCAATCAGTATTTTGCGGCAGCGATAAACTAATTAACACCAAACTTTTTTTTAATTTATTTTGTAGCGTTTGCTATAAACAGTGCGTAATATTTAAAAAGCGGGTACAATTATTAATGCAATTACTACACCGCCTTACTGAAGATGAAATTGTAAGTAAGTGCAAGACAGGTAGCCTTAAACATCAGGAATTGCTGTATAAGCAGTTCTATGGCTATGCCATGGGTATAAGTGTGCGTTATAGTTTAAATGCAGATGATGCCTTAGAAGTGGTTAATGATGCTTTTATAAAAGTGTTTAATAACATTAATACTTATAACACTGATAAGCCTTTTAAAGCCTGGCTGCGCACAATTGTAGTTAATACCGCTATTGACAGGCGCCGCAAAGAGTTAAAATTTATGGCCAATATTGATCTGGACAATGCAGTTGCTGTTGGCACAAATGCACACGTTATTGAAAATTTAAACGCACAGGATATATTAAAGCTGATGAAGCAATTGCCCCATATACAGCTTACTATTTTTAACATGTACGAAATTGATGGTTATAACCATGATGAGATAGGTAAAATATTGAACCTTCCGGCAAGTTCATCAAGAGTGTATTTAAGCCGTGCAAAAGATAAATTAAGGCAGCTAATAACAACAGAGACACAAAGCCATGGATGATAAGTTTGATAAAGATTTAGCGAACCGCATCAGGGAGGTGTTTGAGGATTACCAATATCCTCCTGCTGATGAGGGCTGGACGCAGCTTCGAAAAAAATTCCCGGCAGAAGAAAAGAATAATAAAATTGCCTGGCTATGGTGGAGCAGCGTTGCGGCTATAGCACTTGTATTTTTAGCTATAGGGCTATGGTTGCTTAACCCGGAAAAACCTGTTGAGAATATAGCTAATAATACTGTAAAATTAACTCACAAAGATTCCGTTGCTGCAAATAACAAAGCTAATACAACAGTTACCGGTAATAACATTGCATTACAAAAAACTGCTGAGCAAAAGCCTGCTGACCAAACAAAGAAACAACAGGCTACAGAAGCCTTACAAAATAACAGGTACAATAATAGTTTAGCCAAGAGCCATCCACGCGCAATACCTCAGCCTGAAAGGTTTAATCCTGCTGCTTCGGCTACTGTACACTACCCGGTATCCAAAACCGCTCCTAAAAAAGCTCCTATGTCAATTGCTGTTATCCCTAAAACATTACCGGATAGCCAAAAGGTTATTATCAACCAAAATACTGAGCAGCAAATTGCAAAAAACAATGAGCCGGTAGTAATTGATAACAGCAATAATGCCATCAAATTAGAAGTACAGCCACCAAAAAACATTATTGATTTGATGAAGGACGAAAAGGCAAATACTGCAGCGAAAAAAGAGGCTCCAAGTAAACAGAATAATAAAGTTAACTTTAGCGTATATGCGGCTACTTATTTAAATTATGCATCGGGCAGTGCCAACCAGATAAACGCGGGTGCCGGTTTTACTTCAGATATAAAGCTAAGCAAGAATATCAAACTTTCTACCGGGGTTTCATTGGCACAAAACACCTTGCGATATGATAATGCTCCGCCAGGTAATAGCGCGAAGATTATTTCAAGTGCCCCTGCTAATGCTGCTATCAGAACCGACAATACATTTGTTACTGCTACTGTTTTAAGTGTGCCGGAATTTAAGAACTACAATGCACGTTTAGTAGGGTTAGATATTCCTGTAAATATTAAATACGAGTTTAACCCGCAAAAAAGCGATACATATATATCCGCAGGTTTAAGCTCAGGTACGTTCATAGATGAACGTTATACTTACAGCTACCAGTACGCTAACAATGCGGCAGGAACCAATACTGTACAACCCCAGGATGAAACCGCAAGCAAAAGCTTTAACAGTTTTTATTTTGGCAAAATGCTGAATGTTTCTTTTGGCATGGGTTACCCGCTGGGCAAAAGCAACCGTTTAATTATTGAACCTTTCTTAAAATATCCACTTGACGGGCTTGGTGCACAACAAATACGCTTTGGTGCTGGAGGCTTAAATTTAAAGATCAACTTTAAAGGAACAAAAAAATAAAGGTGAAGGTAATCCGGATAGAAAGCTAAGAGGCAATTATTTTCTATCTTATTTAAACCTGATAGCTTTTACCGGCGAGATTCGTGTAACCAACATTGATGGTATAATAAGTACCAGCAGGCAAACCACCAGCGTACTCAGGTTTAGCAAAATTACATCACCAGCCTCAAATTTTATAGGAACAAAGGTCATGTAATACGATGCCTGGTCAAGCTTAAAAAAATGTGTGCGTTGTTGAAAATAACCTATTCCGAGCCCTAACAAGTTGCCTAATAACAGCCCCACACCTATCAGATAAGCTGCATTATAAAGGAATATTTTTTGAATAACCCAGTTACCTGCTCCCATAGCCTTGAATATACCAATCATTGCTGTACGTTCCAGTATCATTATTAGCAAAGCCGATATCATATTAATGACCGCCACGGCTGTCATCAACACCAGCATTACTACTGTGTTAACGTCAAGTAGTTTTAGCCACTCAAAAATGGTAGGATAATTTTCTACTATAGTATTTGATTTAAGAATTATAGGCAGGATGTCGTCAATAGCGTCGGCAGTACTACCTACCCGGTCAAAGTCATTTACCCTAACCTCATAACCGCCTATCTCGCCTTTTTTCCAATTATTCAAACGTCTTATTAATGCAAGGTCGCTTATTACAAAGGTTTTATCTACCTCATCAACCCCGAGGTTAAATATGCCTTTTATTTTAAATTTGCGTTTACGTGCTGGTTGCCCTTCCTTAATAAAATACATAAGCAAATCATCGCCGGCTTTAAGTTTTAAACGGTTGGCGGTGTATTGCGATATTAATACCTGCAGCGTAGAGTCTTTAAAATTTATTACGGAACCAGATACAAGCGCTTTTTTGATGTAGTCCCATTTGTAGGTTTTATCTACACCTTTCAGCACTACACCTTCAATTTCATTATTAGCTTTTATAATACCCGGCTTAGTTGCGTATGGTGTAATGCTTACAACCTGCTTTAAGCTTCGGATATTTTTTACAACTGCGGCACTGTCTGCAAATGAAGAGTTCTCGTACGAGTTATTATTATCTAACTTAATAATCTGTATATCACCTGCAAAACCTCTTACTTTATCTTTTATCTCTCCTTTAAACCCTTTTATTACCGCAATAGATAATATCATAACACCCAAACCAAGCATTATGCCGATAATGGCAATGCGCACTATCAATTTTGAAAATGTACGCTTTGACTTGAAAGTAATACGACTTGATATAAACCTGGCGAAACTCAATGCAGAATGATTTTTGTACCTTCGCAAATATGCGTTTTTACGGTTAAACATACCGCTTTTAAATTTGCTTTAACTTTATAAAATATGATCAGGATAAAGTTACTACTCTCTTTTATTATAATTAGCCGCCTGTTTTTTGGCTGCGACAACTTTGCACAAGCACCTAAAAAAGCTGCTGTTAGCACCAAAAAAAATACCGTTAAACCAATTATACCTGCTGCAGACCAGGTACCCGCATACATTAATTACCTGCGGGGTAAAAATATTGGTATGCTCATAAACCAAACATCTGTCATAGGCAGTAAAAAAACACCTTTGGTTGATAGTTTGCTAAAACTGGGTATCGGCATAAAAAAAATATATGGTCCCGAACATGGCTTTAGAGGGAATGCCAGCGATGGCGCCACTATTGATAATACTGTAGATTCTGTTACCGGGTTACCTGCTATATCATTATATGGCAAGCACAACAAGCCAACGGTTGAAGACTTAAAAGGTATTAACCTTGTAATATTTGATGTACAGGATGTGGGCGCTCGTTTTTACACCTACATATCAACCCTGCATTATGTAATGGAGGCATGCGCCGAAAACAATATTGAGCTAATGATACTTGACAGGCCAAACCCAAACGGTGTATATATTGATGGCCCAGTCTTAGATACTGCCTACCGGTCTTTTGTAGGCATGCATCCAGTTCCAATTGTACATGGCATGACCATAGCCGAATATGCGCAAATGATAAATGGCGAAGGCTGGCTAAAAAATAAAGTTAAATGCAAGCTAAAAATTGTTAAGGTGGCTAACTATACCAGAGATATGGCTTACAAGCTGCCTGTTAATCCGTCGCCCAATTTAAATACAGATCAATCTATACTGTTATATCCGCATATTTGTTTATTTGAAGGAACTGCTTTTAGTTTGGGCAGAGGCACTATGTTCCCTTTTCAGGTAATTGGCAGCCCCTTATTAAAAGGCAAATATGATTTTTCGTTTAAACCGGTAAGCATACCCGGCATGAGCGATAACCCACCACTTAAAAATCAGGTTTGTTATGGCCTTAACTTAAAAGATTACAATACAGAAATGCTAAGGAAAACCGGAAGACTTAATTTGACCTGGCTGTTAGATCTTTACAAGGCATACCCGGATAAGGAACATTTTTTTACCGCTTACTTTAACAAGCTTGCCGGTAACGGAATACTGAAACAACAAATAATGGCTGGTAAAACCGAGGCAGAGATTAGCAACAGCTGGGAGCCGGGCTTGTCTAAATTCAAAGTCATTCGTAGTAAGTACTTATTGTATAAGTAATATTACACAGTTGCAAAATATATTAGGTCTTTGATGGCCGTTTAATTGACACACATCATAACATTAAAAGCTATGAGAATTATATTTATGGGTACCCCTCAGTTTGCAGTTGCATCGCTTGATGCCTTAATAACTGCGGGTTGTGATGTTGTAGCCGTAGTGACCGCACCTGATAAGCCGGCCGGCAGAGGGCAAAAGGTTAACCAGTCGGCCGTTAAACAATATGCTGAGGCAAATGGCTTAAAGGTATTGCAACCCGAAAAATTAAAGAACCCGGAATTTTTAGAAGAGTTAAAAGCTTTAAAGGCCGATTTGCAGGTGGTAGTGGCTTTCCGCATGCTGCCCGAAGTTGTTTGGAACATGCCGCTAAAGGGAACCATTAACCTACACGCGTCTTTATTACCGCAATACCGCGGCGCGGCTCCTATAAACTGGGCCATAATTAATGGCGAGAAAGAAAGCGGTGTAACTACCTTCTTTTTAAAACATGATATTGATACCGGAGATATATTATTTACAGAAAAAGTAACCTTGCAAGGAACCGAAACTGCTGGCGATTTGCACGACTGGTTGATGGCCAAAGGTGCAGGGCTGCTTGTAAAAACTGTAAAAGGGATAGAAAGCGGACGTTACAGCGAGCATCCGCAGGATCATTTGGCTGAAGGAATAGAGCTAAAACACGCCCCCAAAATATTTAAGGAAGATTGCTTAATTGACTTTAACCAGCCTGCCGAGAAGGTTTATAACCTCATCCGTGGGCTAAGCCCTTCCCCTACCGCATACACCTCATTAAAAGGCAAGGTATTGAAAGTATACAACGCTAATTTTGAGGTAACCGAGCCGGGCATATCGCCGGGCGCGTTTGTTACTGATAATAAAACCCATTTAAAATTTGCCGCCAAAGATGGCTATGTACGCGTAAACGATGTACAGCTGGAAGGCAAAAAGCGCATGAGTATTGAAGAGTTTTTAAGAGGAAATAAATTATAGAAACTGAATGAATAGTGCTGATAAAATAACACAACTAAAAAAAGAAATTGAACCCTTGCGCGAACAACTGATAGCGCACCCTTTGTACCAAAGCATAAATACAATTGACGATTTGCATACCTTTATGCAGCACCACATATTTGCCGTTTGGGATTTTATGTCGCTGTTAAAGGCTTTGCAGCAAAACCTAACCTGCACTACCCTACCCTGGATGCCTGTTGGCAATGCTAATACCCGTTATCTTATCAATGAAATAGTAACCGGCGAGGAAAGTGACGTTGATGAAAACGGTATCCGTACCAGTCACTTTGAGCTGTATTTGAAGGCGATGCAACAGGCTGGTTGTGATGCCTCAGCAATAATTTCATTATTTAAAGAACTAAGCCAGCAGCCCAATGTACAGATAGCCTTAACAAATGCAGATATTCCGCAAGCAACGCGCGATTTTGTAAAGCACACCTTTAAGGTTATAGCCACCAACAAAAGTTTTTTGCAGGCAGCTGTGTTTACCTTCGGTCGTGAAGATCTTATACCCGGCATGTTTATAGAAATGGTTAAGAAACTTAAAAAGCAATTGCCTGGTAAGGTAGATACGTTTTTATACTACCTGGAACGCCATATTGAGGTTGACGGCGACCACCACTCCAACCTGGCCTACGAAATGACCGCCGAACTTTGCGGCGATGACAACACCAAATGGACCGAAGCAACTACTGCCGTTAAAGAAGCATTACAGGCAAGAATTGCTTTATGGGATGGTATATTGATGAGTATAAAGGAAGCGGAATTAGTAAAGTAGATTGAATGTCAAATACTTTACACAATTATATATTCACTTTGTATTTGCTGTTAAATTCAGAGCCGCTCAATTGAATAATGATTGGGATGACCGGCTACGCTTATATATAACTGCTATTATTCAAAATAACGGACACAAAATGTTAGCCATAAATAACATGCAAGACCATGTACACCTATTTATTGGTTTAAATACTACTCAATCTGTTTCTGATATAATGCGATTAGTAAAAGGCGATTCATCTGAATGGATAAATAAGGAAAAACTAACTCCGGGCAAATTTCAATGGCAAGATGGCTATGGTGCATTTAGTTACAGCAAATCGCAAATAGATAAGGTTGTTAAATACATAAATAATCAACAAGAACATCATAAGAAATTTAACTTCTTAGATGAGTATAGACAATTACTCACCAGCTTTGATATAGAATTTAACGAGCAGTATATATTTAAAGTGCCGGAATAATGGTGAAGGGTAGCTCCAATGGAGCAAAGAACTGTGGTTTCTGTTTACTACAAAGCGTTAGTTCTTACGGAACATCTTTTAAAAAAAAAACAAAATACCTTCAGAAGGCTAGCTCTTAACAGAGCAAAGAAATTGCTGTTTCTATTTTCTACAAAGCGTTAGTTCTTACGGAACATCTTTTAAAAATATTATCCGAACATGCCCACACGTTAATATACCCCAGAGGGGGTAACCGCTTCGTAGAAAATAACCATAACGCTTTTTTGCCCTGTTAAGGGCTACCCTTTATGCGTTATATTACCCCTTACAACTTATTCAACTCATCCATTAACCCTTTGCTTACGCGGTTAAAATAGCGCTTTACGCCATACCCCATTACCCATTGTATACCTTTAGTTGCATTGGTTAAAAACACCTCATCAGCTTGGTTTAAAATTTCGGCATTTATCTGGGCTTCGGTTATCGGGATATTGTTATCTTGAGCCAATTTCATTACTATCTGTCTCATTACACCTTCAACACAACCCTCACTTAGTGCAGGAGTATATAAATGATTATCATACCAAACAAACAGGTTTGAGCTACCCGCCTCGCATAAAAATCCGTTTTGGTTCAACAGAAATACCTCGTCAAGCTTGTTCTGTTGCTTATATAACCCTGCCATGGTGTAAATAAGGGAATTGCAGGTTTTAATATTTGATAGCCAGTTTAAAGGCTTGGGCAGCTCTGTGTAAACATCCATAATTAAACCGCGCTCATTCAGAAAATAGCGGGGCTCATCAATCTCGGTGACCTCAAGGCAGTAACCCATTTTGTTTTGGGTTGGCGTATATAAACCTTCGGCATCTCTGTAAACTGTTAGGCGTAACCTGCCATGTTTTATTTTGTTTCTGCGGGCAAGTTCTTCAACCTTTTCTTTTAAGAACCAGCTATCTGTTTGCGAATAACCATCTATCTTAAGCGCTTTCATTCCCTTTTGCAGGCGTTCTGCATGCAGTTCCGGAAACTTGAGCTTGCCTTTCATCAGGCGCATACTTTCAAACAGTCCATCTCCATACCTGAATGCCCTATTGGCAATGGTAAGCAGCAGCGTATCGGCAGGTAATATCTCTCCGTTAAAGTTGATGTAGTTTGGCGTCATATAGGTTTTAGATGTGAGATATTAGATTTTTCAGGATAACTTATTAAACTATTTACAATCTTATCTCACTATCAACTTTTTATAAACTTAAAAATTATTTAACAATCTTAACTAATATTGATTTGAAACTCCCGGATAGGTTATTTGTTTTCCTTCCTATAGCTCATCTTTTATATCTGAGCTTGCGCTGGTGTATTTACGCCATTTCTCCAAAACTCCTCTAAAGTCGGCAGGTAAGGGGGCCTCAAAATTCAGGACCTTTTTTTGTGTGGGATGCAAAAACCCAAGCGACTGTGCATGCAAAGCCTGCCTTGGCATTATCTCAAAACAATTTTCAACAAACTGGCGGTATTTACTAAACACTGTACCCTTTAAAATTTTATCGCCGCCGTACATGGCATCACTAAATAACGGGTGCCCAATATGCCTCATATGCGCGCGGATTTGGTGGGTACGGCCTGTTTCTAATTTACACTCAATAAGCGTAACATAACCCATGCGCTCCAGCACCTTATAATGTGTTACCGCCCATTTACCCTTTTCTGGATCATCATATATTGACATTACCCTGCGATCATTTATACTACGACCAATGTAGCCGCTAACAGTACCATCCTGCTCTAAATCGCCCCAAACCAAAGCAATATATTTTCTGCTGATGGTATGGTCAAAAAATTGCTTGGCCAGCCAGGACATAGAACGCTCGTTTTTACTAATAAGCAACAAACCCGAAGTGTCTTTATCAATCCGGTGCACTAATCCCGGGCGGCCATCATTACCCGGCAACGTTGGTAATTGCTGAAAATGGTAAACAAGTGCATTAACCAGTGTGCCAGTATAATTATTATAACCAGGATGCACCACCATACCTGCAGCCTTATTAACCACCAGCACATCATGATCTTCATAAACAATATTTATAGGCAGGTCTTCGGGATATACTTCTGTATCGCGTGGCGGATGAGGTAAAACTACTGATATAACATCCTGCGGTTTAACTTTATAACTCGCCTTTATGGTTTTATCGTTAACCAGCACATTACCCAGTTCAATGGAATTTTGTACCCTGTTGCGGGATGCGTTTTCAACACGGTGCATTAAAAATTTATCAATGCGCAATAAGGATTGACCCTTATCAACAACTATGCGTAAATGCTCATACAGGTCTTGTTCTTCCTGCTCAATTAATTCGGGCTGCTGGTCCATTTAGTGCAAAAATACTCGTTTTCCTGTGTATTATTCAGATATAGTAGAGTTATTCTTTTCGTCACCGATATTAAGTAATATGTATTACTTTTATATTTTTGAACATCCTAATTGATAAAATTTAAACATGAAAAAATTCTACTCCTTAATTGCCGTTGCTATTTTAATAACCTTAGCCTTACAAGCAAATGCCCAAAGTGGGTTTGATAACTTACTTAAATCTGGTCCGGCCGATGCTACAAAGTTAGTTTCTGCCTACGCAAATCCTTTATTTAAAGGCTTTGGAGTGGGTTTAAATAGTGGTTGGAACAACACAGCATCCACAAAAAAACTACTTCATTTTGATCTTAGAATAACAGCCTCAGCTGCTTTTGTACCTGTTTCTG
>JAQBNY010000268.1 GCA_028288315.1 Mucilaginibacter sp. | reverse complement strand
AAAACAGGAACATACCACCCGTAGCCATAAATTGAGCCGGGATACCTTTATTAAGCATTTTACCTATAAATGGCATCATAACTATGGTACACAACCCACCCGGGAACAGTATCTCACCCGTTTGCTGCGCCGTAAAGCCAAGCAGAGTCTGACAAAACACCGGGAACACAAACACTGATCCGTACAAACCGAAACCGAGAATAAATGATGTAAACATCCCCACAGCAAAACTTCGGTGCCTTAATATGGCAAAGTTTACTATTGGATAATCAATACTCATTTCCCGCCATATAAATAGTATTAAGCCTAATACAGCAGTTACCGTTAATACAGTAATGTAAGGAGTAGCAAACCAGTCTTCGGTCTCCCCTTTTTCTAATATAGTTTGTAAGCTACCTACTGCAACTGCAAGCAAACCAATACCCCACCAGTCAATGGGTTTCCCCTTTGCCTCCTTGGGGGTTTCATTTATAAATGTGTAGGCGCAAAAAGCAGCAAGGGCACCAACCGGAATATTCACATAAAATATCCATCTCCATGAAGAGTGATCTGTTATATACCCACCAATGGTTGGGCCTACCGTTGGGCCTACTACCGCTCCTAAACCAAATAACGCTGTAGCGGTACCAATTTGTTCACGGGGCCAGGTCTCAATCAATATAGCCTGCGATGTTGATATTAAACCACCGCCCGCAATACCCTGTATTATCCTGAATATTACCAGTTCATTAAGTCCGGTTGCATTACCGCATAAGAATGAAGCAATGGTAAACACAATAATGGATGTAATGAAATAGTTTTTACGCCCAAAGCGGCTTCCTAACCAACCCGACATAGGGAGTATAATTACGTTTGCCACAGCATAACCGGTAACCACCCATGCAATATCCTCAAGGGTTGCACCAAGGTTACCCTGTATATCGGGCAGGGATACATTCACAATAGTGGTATCAATAAGCTCCAGTAAAGAGGCTATGATAACCGTTATGGTGATGATCCATTTCTTAAAGCCTGTTTCAGCCATTTTATTTATCCTTTAATTACAGAAACCTTTACGCTCATACCCGGGCGCAGTTTACTTAAATCTTCATTTGAACCGTTAATTTTAATTTTAACAGGCACACGTTGTACCACTTTTACGAAGTTACCGGTAGCATTATCTGGCGGCAGTAATGAAAATTTAGCGCCGGTAGCCGGAGAGAAATTATATACAGATCCCTCTAGTTTCAAGTCAGGATAAGCATCAACCTCAATATCAACCTTTTGACCGTTCTTCATTTCGTCAAGCTGTGTTTCTTTAAAGTTAGCGGTAACGTATATGCTGTTATCATTTACTATTGAAAACAAAGTTTGGCCGGCCTGTACCAATTGGCCTACCTGTACATTCTTTTTTGATACAATACCTGATGCAGGCGCCTTAACATTGGTATAGGTTAATTGCAGCTTGGCATAATCAATATCAACCTTTCTTTGGCTTACACCTGTATTAGTAACCTTTAACTGGCTGCGGCTGGTTGCTATTTGCTGTTGAGCCGCTCTGTATTCATCTTTTGCGGCATTGTAAGCTGCACGCGCTACGTCAAGGTCGGCTTTAGCCTGATCAAACTGTTGCTGGGTAATTGACCCATCCTTAACAAGGTTAGCATAACGCTGATAATCTTTCTGTATTTTCTCTAACCTTGCTGCAGCAGATACAACCTGTGCCCTGGCGCTTGCTGAGTTAGCAGCCGTAGTTGAAATTTGCGATTCGCCCACGTTAATACCTGCGCTTGCACCAACCTGCGCAGCCTCAGCCTGCTCTAATCTAACCTTGTAATCACGATCATCAATTTTTACCAGTGGCTGGCCTTTATTAACGTGTGTGTTCTCTTCAAACATAATACTATCAACATAACCGCCAACACGTGCCACCACCGGGCTAATGTCGCCATCTATCTGCGCGTCATCCGTATCAATATGTTTGCCATAGTCTATGTATTCTTTTATACCGAAAATAAGACCACCCAGCAGTAAAACACCTAATATAATAGGGACTACCTTATTTGGTTTCTTTTTGGTTTCTGTTGCTTCGTTTGCCATTGCTTTATGTATTGTAATTATTTGTTAAGTTTTCCTGTTGATTTAATTAATGTGTAGTATGCAAGTCCTGCATCTGCTTTTGCCAGCTCCAGGTTTATCTGTGCCTGGTAAAGTAAAGTTTGCGCATCGGCACGGTCTGTAGCTGATGATATATTGCTCCTGTACTTTGATTCTAATATCCTGTTATTTTCCAATGCCTGGTTAATAGAGGTTTGTAATAGGTTAATCTTATCCAACGCCGTCCTGTAGTTTTGGTAACTTTGATTCACCTCGTTCTTTACATTATCAGTAGTGATGCCTTTGTTAATTATTACCTCTTCGCGTTGTAAGCGGGCCTCGTTAACCTTGTTTTTGTTGGTCCATAATGAGCCAAAATCCCAGCCAAGGGTTAAGCCCACTGATATAGGAGTAATAAAGTTTCCGCTTTTAGGTATAGGGTTACCGGATATACCTACATAGTAAGCACTGCCTGATGCGGATAGCGTAGGTGTAGTGTTTGCCTTTATATTTTTAATATTAGTTTCTGCAACCCGTGTACGCAGATCCATCTGTCTAAGTTCAGGGCGGTTAGCCAGTGCAGTATCCAGATAATTGGCTAAAGGAGCGGCATCCCGATTAGCCTCAGTAATTTGTGCAATATTTAACTGGGTATTTTCTGGCAGACCCAATAAAATATCCATATTATAATTAATTATACGGCGGTTGTTTTCCAGGTCGATGCCATTTAGCTCAATATTAGAGCGCTGTAACTGAAAACGTAACACATCATTCTTTGTAACCAATCCCTGCTCAAAAAAGCGTTGTGATTGTTTTATCTGCGCATCAATAGTAGCTAAGTTTTGCTCTACTACTTTTTTGCCCTGCAGTACTTTATACAAATTATAATAAGAATTAATGATACTGTAAGCTATCTGATCCTTATCGTTTTCGGCATCTAAGCGTGATACCTGGGTTAACAAGTTGGTTGATTCGCGGGCGTATCTTAATTTGTTACCTGCCCAAATAACCTGGTTTACTGATACGGTACCTAAGTAGGCATTAGCGCTGGTGGGTAACACCAGGCTTTGTTCGCCTATGTTAAGTTTGTGGGCAGGTATTTGAGCGCGATTGTAGCCAACGCTTGCAGATCCTGTAGGCAAGGCGTGGTCTTTAGCCTGCTCATACTGTGATACGGCCTGGTCAATTCTGGATTGTGAAAGTTTTAATACTTTGCTATTGTCCAATCCAAGCTTTATTGCTTCTTCAAGGGTAATCGTCCTGTCCTGGGCGGCGACGGGGTTTGTAAACAGCATCGCTAATATTAGCATTGCAATACTGCCCGCGGCTCTAACAGCTTTGTTTGTAAGGTAAGGTTTCAAGGGGCTATTATTTATTGTTATCATTTTCATTTACTAAGTAGGCTTTTAACAGTTTCTTCAAATATGTTTTTAAGCGTGGTTTAAGTTTCTCGTCCTGGTTATCTTTATCCATTACATCATATCCTATTATTAATGATGATATGTGCGGGGTATTAACTATATAGTTTTTGGTGCCGAATATGGTGGCCACCAATAACTGCTGGTCAACATCTTTACTAAACTCTCCGCTTTTAATTCCGTTGGCAATAATATTCTGGAACACAGTCACATTTCTCATTATTATTTTTGTGATCTGGTCAGTCAAATCCGTTTTCTTTGATTTGGAAATTTCCCTGTTCAGCATTACATGAAAACAGTTATTGTTCACAACCCTGTCAACATAACTATCAATATATTTATCAAGCTTTTCCCATGCGTTAATGCTGTCATCATTTCCTATGCTTAATAATACCGATTGGAATGATGCTATCCTGCGTTCAAAAATGGCCAGGAAAACACCTTCTTTCGATCCGAAATAATAATTGAGCATGGCCATGTTAACATTGGCTTCGCCCGATATTAACCGGGTTGATGCTCCTTCATATCCTAATTCTGCAAAAACCTTTTCAGCCACATCAAGGATATGATCCTTTTTATCTATTTTATCTTTTTCCATTGCCTGATTCATTGCGGCACAAAATTAATCAAACGATTGATTAATTTATATTTAAATTGTCAACCGTTTGTAAGACATTGATTACCACGCCAGAAATTTAATCGTTTGATTAAATTTTTAATAAAAAATTAGCTTCGGATGATATAATATTTGCTGATACCTTATTGCGAAATACATCTTTACAATATATTTGTTGCCATGAAGCGCTTCATTCACTTGATCCTTACCTGTTTTCTTATTTCTAATACAGCATCTGCTCAAACTTCGCCAATTACTGATATTGGCACTATACAGCAAAACCTAAAAAAATTAAACGTGCTGGGTAGTGTACTATATATTGCCGCCCACCCCGATGATGAGAATACCCGCCTATTGGCTTACCTGGCGCAGGAAAAACATTATCGTACCGGATACCTGTCATTAACCCGTGGCGATGGTGGACAAAACCTGATAGGTACTGAGCAAAGCGAACTTTTAGGGTTAACCCGTACACAGGAACTTTTAGCCGCCCGCCGTATAGATGGAGCTGAACAGTTTTTTACCCGGGCCAACGACTTTGGTTTTTCAAAAGGGCCAGAAGAGACTTTGAAGATATGGGACAAAGAAAAAATTCTGGGCGATATAGTTTGGGTAATTCGCAACTTTAGGCCCGACGTAATGATTTGCCGTTTCCCCACAACCGGCGAAGGTGGCCATGGGCATCACACCTCATCGGCCATATTAGCACAAGAGGCTTTCTCTGCAGCAGCAGATCCAAAACGTTACCCCGAGCAATTAAAATATGTACAGGTTTGGCAGGCCAAACGTTTGTTATGGAACACTTTTAGCTTTGGCAGCGTAAATACAACGGCGCCGGATCAGTTTAAAATGAATGTTGGCGGTTACAACCCTTTCTTAGGAAAAAGTTATGGCGAAATAGCTGCCGAAAGCCGCTCAAGCCATAAAACACAAGGCTTTGGTTCGGCAAAACAACGGGGCGATGCATACGAGTATTTTAAAACTATTTTAGGTGATGCGCCAAAAACCGACCTGCTTGATGGTGTGAATGCAACCTGGACACGTATTAACGGAACCGACGAAATAGCCGGTGAAGTGGCCACTCTCAATAAAAACTTTAACGCCGAAATGCCTGAAAAAGCAGTCCCGACATTGCTTTCTCTACTCGGTAAAGTAAATCAATTAAGTGATACTTACTGGAAATCACAAAAAACGGCCGAGCTGAAAAATTTAATTGTACAATGTGCCGGCTTATGGTTTGAAAGCTATGCTAACGAGGCAAGCTATGCTTTAGATGATATAATAAAGGTACGCACACAGGTTATTTTAAGAAGCAACATACCTGTTAGCGTTACAGTAAATAACAACCCTGCTTTGTTAGTAAATAACAGCCTTACCAATATTGACAGCGAAATGCCTGCCGATAATATTACTCAGCCTTACTGGTTAAAAAATCCGCATAGCATTGGTTTTTACAATACCGAATATTTAGATAGCGGTAAGCTGGTATGGCAAAAAACATTGCCTCAAAATATACCTCCATCTGTTTCGGTAAATTTTAAAATCTATAATACTACTATAGTCTATCAAACTCCGGTTGAATATAAGTATACTGACCCTGCCCGTGGCGAGGTTTATCAGCCTTTGGTAATTGCGCCGCCGGTTACCGCCGATATTCAGAACAAGGTATATATTTTTAATAGCAAACAGCCGCAAACTGTGCAGGTAAAACTAAAAAGCTTTACTACCGAAAGTGGCAGCATAAGCATGAAGCCTATAGCCGGATGGAAAATCACACCGGATAAAATTGATTTTGCAGATAAGAAAAAAGGTGATGAGTGGGCGGTTGCTTTTAGCATTGTACCAACCAATAACAAGCCCAATACCGCCATTTTAGAAGCCGTTGCCGCTAATAATAAATCGTTTTCGCTGGGTGTGCAAAACATTAAATACAATCATATTCCCGCTATAACTTTGTTCCCACCGGCCCAGGCCAAGCTGGTAAATATTGACCTGAAAACCGCGGGTAAAAAAATTGGATATATTGCAGGCGCAGGTGATTTGGTGCCTGAAGCCTTGCAGCAAGTAGGTTATGATGTACACCAGTTAACCGAAAGTGAAGTGTTGAATACTGATCTATCTACCTATGATGCCATTATTACAGGCGTACGTGCCTACAATGTAAACGATCGGCTAAGTTATGAGCAGGCCAAATTATTGGAGTATGTAAACAAAGGGGGCAACCTGGTGCTGCAATACAACAACAACAATGGCCTGGTTGTACGTGAACTGGGCCCGTATCCGTTCCGAGTAGTAAACGAAAGGGTAACAGATGAGAATGCGCCTGTTACCATTACCGATCCTCAAAGCCCGGCACTAAATTACCCCAACCATATTACCCAGGACGACTTTAAAGGCTGGATACAGGAACGCAGCCTGTATATGGTAAGCAGTATTGACCCTAAATATAGTGCCCCGCTCCAAATGAACGACCCGGGTGAGAGCGTTAAAAACGGTGCTTTAATAGTAGCGAATTATGGCAAGGGAAGATATATATACACCTCACTGGCCTTTTTTAGGGAATTACCTGCAGGTGTGCCCGGCGCCTATCGCTTGTTTGTTAATTTACTGAGTAAACCTAAAAAGTAATAATTGCATTAGGCATCAATGGTTTAATAATATAAATTTGCACGCAATAATTAATAAAGATACTATGTCACAACATCATCAAGAAGAAGAAAAAAATTACGATTACTTTTTTTACCTTATAGCATTAGTTTGCGGCATGTTCGTAGGCGCAATTGTTGAAAGAGGCTTTATTTGGATACCGGTAGGTGGTGTTTTTGGTTTACTTACAG
>JAQBNY010000263.1 GCA_028288315.1 Mucilaginibacter sp. | reverse complement strand
TCGCTATCCCAGTTGTTAATGGGTAGTAACACGTATTTTTGGTTAAGCGCCCAAACATAGGGCAGGTTGGTAATGAATGATCCATCCAGCATCAACCATATTTCGCGGTCGTTCTGTTGCTTGCGGCCTAATACTTTATATAAAATACCTGATGCTTCTGCAACGGTATATTTACCAAATTCTGTAATGATATCCGGCTCCATGGTATCGTTTTCGGCACATATCTCTTTTATACGGCTCACAATTTCGTTGATCATGTACTCATAATCAAAATCAAAAACCAATGAGTCTTTAAAAGGCATGCCACCGCCAATATCTAATGTATCAAGAGCAGGATTTATTTTTTTAAACTTGCAGTAAAGCGTAACATATTTCTCCAGCTCGTTCCAGTAATATGGCGTATCTGAAATACCCGAGTTTATAAAAAAATGCAACAGCTTAACCTGGAAGTTAGGGTTCTTTTCAATTTTATTATGATAGAAATCAATAATGTCTTCCATCCGTATACCTAAGCGCGAGGTATAGAACTGTGAGTCGGGCTGTTCTTCAGCAGCTATACGAATACCCAAATTACAAGGAGTATCCATCTCTACCTCATCATCGTACAGGTTAAATTCTTCTTTATTATCCAATACCGGTATGATGTTTTTAAAACCATCATGCAACATATCAATAATATAAGTTTTGTACTGGAAGGTTTTAAAGCCATTGCAGATAACCGTAATATCTTTATTTACAGCACCTTTTTTTTCCAATGCATCAATCATTGGCATATCAAAAGCCGACGATGTTTCCAGGTGTATCTCATTTTTAAGCGCTTCTTCAACAATATGCCTAAAATGCGAGCTTTTGGTGCAATAACAGTATTTATAGCTACCACGGTAATTATTTTTGACAATTGCCTGCTGAAATAACAGTTTTGCCTGCTGTATCTTTTTAGATATCATGGGCAGATAAGTGAAGCGTAGGGGAGTGCCATACGTTTCTATCATCTCCATTAAATTAAGGTCCTGAAAATATAGTTCATCGTCGATGATCTCAAAACCATCCTGCGGAAAACCTACACTTAAATCAAGAAATTCCTGGTAACTCTGCATTTATTAAAATTTTGGCAAAAATGTAATTTTTAAACGGATTATTTGTCAAAATATTGATGCTAATTTATAGTTGAAGTGTAATTGTTTTGCAGGAGAGAAAGTAAAGTGGTTATCACTGAATTTATTTGGACATCTTGCAATACAAACAGAATAGCAAATATTAATCCTTTCTCTATCAGTGGCGTTGCCTGCCGCCAGACTATCCGCTCATACTACACAGGCACTAACCACGGGCCGGTATCCGCTTTTATCCCTAACGAGGAGGGTAATGTCGTTAAGCGGAGGGGTATTGGTGTTATGTAAAACCTAATAATTGGTTGTAGTTTTAATAATCATAATACAAGTTTAAGCTTAACAAAGAATCTCCTTTCCGCTGGATAGAAAGCGAAATTTTGAAGCGTAATTTGCCGCCAAAAAAAAATATTTAAAAAGATGTTGAATCTTTCGCAAAATGATTAATTTTATACTCTTATAAAGGGCAGGGGTGCTTTTTATTAATAGTTAAGAGCCTTTAGTTTAACCGCTAAAGGCTCTTTTTTTAATTAAAAAATAACAAGTGATACAACAATTTGCTCGAATTGTCGTATAAACTGTTAACTATTAATAATACCCCCTCTAAGCCCCGGACATAATTGCCGGGGTTTTTAGATAGTATATATACCAAATTAAAAGGCTGTTTGAGTTGGATTTATCTTAAAAATAGAACGGCAACGTTGTCACCGCAGGCATTTTTTAACAACAATTACATCTCAGGCAAATGCACTTCTGCCATCATACACCTGGCACTTCCACCGCCGTTTGTTTCAATGTTGTTAATATTGGCATAAACCAACTTCCCATATTTCTCTAAAACAGTTTTCTGCTCATCGGTTAAAGATAAGTAAGCTGTTTGCGACATTACTATTAAAGTTTCACCTGCTGTATTTTTCACCTCCAGCATATTTCCTGCAAAACTGTTCATCTGTTCAAAGGTAATATCAATGATTTCTTTGCGGGTTTCTTTTAGCGATGCAATAACAGCTTCTTTTTCCTGCGTGTTAGTAATACTATTTAAGCATACCACCGCGAACTGGCTTCCCATGGCCATAAGTACATTGGTATGGTATATGGCTTGTCCGCGTTGGTCAAATGCGTTAAAAGTGATGGCCTTGTAACCGGTATAGTTGCAGAAGGCTTTCAGTACTTCCGTATTAGTGCGGGGAGAAAGGCAGGCATAGGCTATTTTATTTTCTCTGTCAAGCACCATACTGCCGGTACCTTCTAAAAACTGATCTTTTAGCTCAAATCGGCTTAGGTCTACAACGTGGTTAGCCTTAAAGCTTTCCTCCAGTTGCCTTATAATATCCTCCCGGCGTTCCAGCCTGCGGTTTTCGGCCTGCATAGGGTACAGGAATATATCGCCATTGTCATGAAAAGATACCCAGTTGTTAGGGAAGATGGAGTCTGGGGTATGCGGTTCAATTGTATCGTTTACCACGGTAACATTTACACCATTGCTTTTTAGTATAGTAACAAAGCCATCAAACTCCTGTAGTGCTTTTTGCTGCACCAGTTGCTGATCGTGATCGCGGTTTTGGAAGGCGTTACTTTGGGCGGTTTGTGTATTAAAACCAAACGCTACCGGGCGTATCATTAATATATTGGAGGTGCTTTGGTTATTCATTGGTTATTTGCTTTACTGTAATTGAGTTATTGTTTGTATTTTATCAGTAGGCCAATGACTCAATGACCTAATGACTCAATGATTAGACCGCGTCTCTCATCAATGGCATGCTCATACAATGGAAACCACCGCGGGCACGTGAAAGTTCAGCAGATGGCATTAGTATCAGCGTGTCTTTCATGGTTTGTGGATTCAGCTCGTTACTCTCAAACTTGGGCAAAAGGTCTTTTACATTTATAATATCAAAACCGCTTTGCTTAAAAGCTTCAACTGTTTTATCGTTACGGTCATATCCTAAAACTATGCCATCTTTTA
>JAQBNY010000247.1 GCA_028288315.1 Mucilaginibacter sp. | reverse complement strand
TACCCCGGGCTTTCAGCATATAATCGCTCATGCCCCAGTTGCCACCTTTTAATAATATAGGCACATCATTAATATAAACGCGTAACGGCCCGTTAAGCGAGGTAGTATCGGCAGTAATTTTTCTTATTCCAAAGGTTTTGGTAACCACATCAGACAGTGTTACGTCATTAACATCAAAACGAACAGTACAGGTATATAAATTTTGCGTTCCGTCGGCTTTGCCGCCATAGCCGTTTGGCCACCATAGCTTAGGGTTTTTAATATGCAACTGGGAAAATTGCGTCCAATCGTAATTTACTGTTTGGCTGCTGTTGGCATTTAATGTAAGCCTTGGGCCGGTAACGGTTATATTACCGGGGTTAACGGTAAATTTAACCGTGCCGCTCACTGTTGAAGGTGATGTGTTATTGAGGTGTACGTTGACGGTTAAATCTGCTGTACTTTTATTGGGCATGCTGGTGTGTATCCAGGGATCTTCAACAGATACGGGTCCTTTTGCAGTTATGCTAACCGTATCAGTAATACCACTGTTTAAACCCGGCACGGCGGGCATCCAGTCCCAACTGCCGCTGCTGATATAAGTAGGGCTTTCCCAGTTGGCTAACGGGTGATTGTGTTCTGGGTCATTACGGGGAGGTATAACCAGCACTAAAATAACGTTCGCGCTTGTTTTATTCAATAGGGAAGTAACATCATATAATCCTCTTTCTACCATACCTTTAATAGTGCCAATGTGGTTCCCGTTTAAATAGATCTCGCCACGTTTATGGATGCCGTTAAAGTTGAGCCAGATCCTTTTACCGGGTGCAAAGCTTTTAGCTGAAAATTCTGTACGGTACCAAAATGGACGGTTGTATTTTGCTTTATCAACCTTATAAATATTCTCCGCATAATCAGGGTCGCTTTCTTTGCCGGCCTTTACGTAAGAGTAAAATACAGTTCCTGGTACTACTGCATTAATCCAGCTGTTTGTATTTAAACCGGGTGTTGATAGTTGTTTTAAGTTGTAGGTGTTTCCTTTTTGAGGATACAGTTTCCATTTCAATACAATCATTTGTGCGTTAGACATGTTTTGAAAAAACAATAGATTAAGTATTAATAGGCTAAAGATTCGTTTCATAAAAACTCGTAATGTTTCGGGAGGCAATTTAAAAATAAATCCTTGCTAAAACGATTTACTTAATTTAAATTTACTCAAACAATTATCACCTAAAACAAAATTATGAAAACAAAATTACTTGCCTGTACCCTGGTACTTGGCTTGCTTGGGGCTATAAGCTGCAGCAAAAAAGAAATTAAGGCAGGCAAATTCGGTGCCGTCAGTCAGTCAACAATGATGCTGGCAGCTAGTCCGCCGGCATCTTATGCCTGTTTTACTATTAGCAATGTTTTTAGTGGAAAAGTGATGGAAGTACGTGGCGACTCGACGTTGCTGCACCCGCAAAGCTCCATTAAAAACGTGCAGCAGAATGCGAATGCGAGTACCGGAACTGCTACGGCTCAAAATCAAAAGTGGTATCTGATACAGCAAGGTACCGGTGCTATTACAAGCACCACACCATTCAAGATCATGAACGTCGCAAGCGGTATGTTCCTCGAAGCGCCAAACGGCACATCGGGCACCCAGCTTTGGGTCAACCACGTAAACAGCTTCCCTTCACAGATCTGGAACATTCAGCTGGTAACAGGGCAAGCTTATTATGTGATTAAAAATTCCAATGGTTTGGTACTGACCGACCATGCCAGTTCAACCGCCAACGGTGCGCCGATAACAGAAGAAACTGCAGCCAGCAATACTAACCGGTACTGGAATTTGACCAGTATTACCAATGAGGCCTATCGTGACGATGCACTGGTTACTTTCTTCCATCGTGGTAACGTGGCCAATACAACCGTTGCATGGGATCAGGGTAACAGTATCCCGCTTACCAATGGCGCAAACAATGGTAAGATACTTTGGATAACCCAGGACGCCTATGCCAGCAGCCAGTTGCAGGCAAACGGTTCTTTGGCCTGCCAATTTTTCTCATACCATAATTCTGCCATGTTACAGCCATCAATTACCAACTGGACATCAAGTTCAACACCTAACATCACCACTACCAGTAACGCAAGCACCGGTGTAAGCTTGCTCGAAATAGTAAAAAGCCCGGGCAACCACAATTCAACCTATAGCTGGCCGGGTGCGGGTGTTGAAGTAGGCAGCAATGTTTTATTAAACACGTACGAATCGGCAAATGGCTCAACACCAGCAAACCAGGTATTATATAGCATAGCCGAAAGCACCAGCAGCACCACATGGGGCGCGGCAACACGCTTAACGCCAAACGGCATGTCGGGCCAAACTAAAATGTTGTTTAGCGTTGGTATGGTAAAAAAACCAGCAGGCGATACCGTATATGTATGGGGCGCACAAAGCACCTTCTTTAATGCCAACGCTATAACATTGGCAAGGTTCCCGGCAAGCAACCCGTCATCATGGTCATACTGGAGAGGGAATAGCTGGGCATCAACACCTGATACTACATCTTTAACAGGTGCTATAACTGTTGGCTCAGGTACATCAACCCAGGCAAATGTTGCCGTAAGTTATGTTAACGGTAAATATGTAATGTTGCAACTGGACCTTGGTTACTTCTGCGACCCAAACCCGCACGGCATCTATATATCTACCGCAACAAATCCGGCCGGCCCCTTCACTACACCAAAACTGGTTTATGTAATAGAGGACTGGTATAATGGCCATTTGGCTAAATACTATACCCCTGCATTACATGGCGAATTTGTAAACGGCCGTAATGAGCTGATGATAACTTACTCATTAAATTATAATGGTCAAGGCGGTAGCTGTTCAACAACAACCTGTTTCAACAACAACCAGGATCCTAATTATTACCAGATTAAGGGCGTACGCATACCTTACTCACTTATTGGCCTGTAAGTGTTAACCTAATAAACAAGCCGGGCATAATTGTCCGGCTTGTTTATTTAAGAATGGCTCAACATACACAGAAGTTGAGGAACAACAACATCTTAACATAACCACTTATTCTGATTAATTAAATACTAATGCTATGCATTTGGTTAAGCAACAAATCTAACTGATTATTATACTCATGAATGGAGATTTGGGCAGAATTGATACTTGACATTAACTGTTCAAATTCAATCATTAACAATTGATTTTTAGAAATGCCATCTAATACTTTAAGTCTTCCTTTTTCATAGGTAAGAAAACGGGTGGGCTGAGTATATTCAATATTTTTTCTGATTTTATTAATTTTCTGCTCCTCTAAATGGATTAAATGTAGAATAGCGACATTTTTAAAACATCTTATAATATTTTGCGCACGTTTTCTTTGTCGGTTTGCCATTGGTGTGTTTATTTTTTAAAATACATTGACGAATCTTAAGTTCATGAGCTATAGGTAGCTTTTTTTAATAATTAGTTGCAAGCTAAATGGGAAATCTGTAAAAATTTTGTTTTTTAATTAAGATTTATAGTATTGGGTAATTTTTTTTACATATTCACCAATCTCTCAGCGCATGAATTTCTTGTTTTAGAAGATTACTGTTTGTTTGGACTAAAAAAAATGGCCGCAGTTAATCTTGTTTTTACATCAGAGAACGATCAGATCACTTTTGGCCTACTTAAATCCCAGCAACTGTATCAGGCTCACAGGCTGCTGTGGTACAAGCTGTGGCTGTATTAAAAAAGGCCTTCACAAAATAAGCTATCAACCTATAGCAAACAGATTGTAACAATTTAATAGTAATACTAATTTTCAATACAAAATACGTGGTATTTAAAGTTTAAACATCATATGTTTCGTATTGGAGTTAAAAATGAGACGCTACACATCCAAGAAGAAAAGCTAATAAATCAGTTAATATATGAAACGGTTATCATTTATACTCTTGTCACTTGTGCTGCCATTTACTTTACTAATAAGTTGTGAACGGTCTGGCGGCGGGAAGAATAGATTGCAGGCACGGATAGATAGCTTGCAAAACAAGGTGAATTCAGCTTATAAGCCGGGCACCGGGGCGCTTATGAATACTATTGTTCAGCCTCATCACATTAAATTGTGGTTTGCTGGTCAGAACAAAAACTGGGCGCTGGCCGAGTATGAAAGACAAGAGGTGATGGGTGGCTTCGAAAAGATTCAAAAATATCATAAAGATAAACCCGAAGCAACAGCAGTTGCAATGATTTTTCCTGCAATGGATGCTGTTGAAAAAGCTATTAAGGAGAAAGACGAAAGCGCTTTTAAAAATAGTTTCGCCGTGTTAACCAATACCTGCAACACCTGCCACAAGGCATTGAAGTTTGAATTTAATGTGATAAAGGTTCCAACCACAAATAACTTTGACGACCAAAGTTTTTAAAGTGGTAAGCAAACATGAAAAACGCACTCCATACCATATTGAAGCTTTTGCTGGTTTTGGCAATCTTTTTAGGATTGCAGGGACGGGTATTGGTACGTTATGCAGAGATCTTTCATAAACATAACAAAAATGAACTGGTTAATTTAGGCCTTACTAAGGTAAAAGCGGGCATTGTTCATTGTAAACTTCAATGTTATACACAGCATTTTCAAGAGTTGGATCTCCCGATTATAGCGTTTTTCTTTTTTTTGATCGCAGTATCGTTAGTTACTGATCTGCTTTATATATCCTTTAAGGAAAAACTCCCCATAACAGGTTCAGTCCGATTGTTACCTCTCAGGGCGCCCCCTGCTTTCTAATCAATTGCACATATTCATCATGTGCCTTTAATCTCCATGCCCGGCCTTGCCGGATTTCTTTAGCATTTTATAGGTGCGCATTTTAAGGCATTTAATTACAATTATTACTGTGCCTTAAAACGGTTCGGATAGACCAATGCCATTAATAAACCAACTATTTAAGATTAAAAGACAAAATCATGAAGATCTATGATAAAAACGAAAAGGCACCACATATTTTAAACGCATCCTCAAATTTATTGGGACTATGTTTTGTGGTACTTACATCTCTAAGATTTTTAAAGTTATCACAGCGAACACTTATTGATAAAACGGACATAATCGCTATTTTTCTCTTTATGCTTAGTTGTATTCTTTCTTTCCTTTCCATTCGTGGAAGTATAAAAAGAGGAGGCCTTTTTGAATTTATTGCTGATCTTTTGTTTATCGGTGGCATAGTGGTTGTCTTCGTTACGGCCATTTTAATTGTTTTTAATGTTATTGGTTGATGAATAGCCTGTAATGAAAATGCACTTTGTGGAGGTATTTTAAGCTTAGGAAAAATCTCTTTAAGGGTTGTTTTACCAAAATTTATTAGTCATGCCCAGGTAAAGGGTAAAATTTAATTACATAGTAACACAAATATTTTTTTCAAATTGGAAACACTTAGATCGGGTGAATATTATGGCATTACTTAAACGGCCATTAGTATTGAAGGAATATCATTAGTTGAGCAGCAATATGCGCCATTATCCTCCTCACCACTGCATTATCATCAAAAGGAACATTTTTGTTTTGCCTTGAATGGAACATTTCAGGAAATTAGCCAAAAAGAGGACCTGCTTATTGGCGAGGGTCAACTGTTGATCTATCCAAAAAACAGAGAGCATAAGACAGTTATCAGGGAAAATGCCCGCACTTGCTTATTTGTAGAGTTTGATACCCTTTGGTTAGAAAAACTACAGGATGCCAAAATAAGGTTTGACGATTTCTCCGTTGTCAACAATCAACATATATCGCATCTCTTTTTCAGGATATTTAATGAATTCAAGAAACCAGGTAACGCTTCAAATCTGCTATTGGAAGGTCTGGTGCTGGAAAGTGCAGTTGAATTATCAAGGCGCGACATTGGAGAAAAAAGACTGGTCCCTTATCAGGTAAAGAAAATACGGAGCTTGTTGCAAGACAGTTACGCAGAGAAGTGGACTTTGGATAACCTCGCCACCCAGCTGGGCTTTCATCCCGTTTACCTGAATAAACTTTTTAAGCAGTACTTTGGCAAAACCATCCATTTATATTTGGAAGATCTGCGAATTGAAAGGGTTTGCGATAAATTAAAGAACACCAATGACCCCATCACAAACATAGCTTTTGAATGTGGATTTAACGATGCAAGTCATTTATGCAAAGTATTTGCGAAGAGAAAAGGCTTAAGATTAATGGAATACAAAACGATGCAATAAATACCTTACATCGTTTTGTACCTGGGTGGTATACTTCTTTAACTTTACATTTACTATTGGCTATTAAAATAGAACAGTTGTTTAATAATTTGAATGAACTGTAATTTAGTGTAAATTGAAGGTATCACTATGAGCGCGACCGGCCAAAGCCTTGGTCGGAGACCTTACCAGCAGAGGCAAAATAACCGAGACTGCCATTATTCCCGCAATTACATGGAGACCAGTTGCATAAGCCCCACTTGTTTGGCGCATATGGGCTATCAGGAGGGGGCCAAAAGCGCTTGCAAATCCCCACGCTGTTAATATAAGTCCGTAGATCGAACCCATGTTAGTTGGCCCAAAGTAATCTGCAACAAATGCGGGCATTGTGCCGAATCCGCCGCCATAGCACATCAGGATAATGAATACAATGCCCGTAACGCTGGCTGCGGAATGCAGGCCCGGAAGAATCCAGAACAGCCCGATCTGCATAATAAACATCACGGCAAAGGTGACACGCCGACTCATCAGGTCAGAAGCCCATGCCCAAAAAACACGTCCCAGTGCGTTTCCAATACTTACAATACCAATCATACTTGCGGCTATAATCGCAGTGACTTTAGCCAGATCCTGAAACAGGGGAGCTTCCTGCGAAATTATCGAAATACCCGCCGAGGTATTAAGGAAGAGCAGGAGCCATAAGGCCCACCATTGCCAGGTCTTTAATGCACCGCCAAGCGTAAAATCTTTAGTGTTCCTGTGCACTGGCTGCTTTTTACCTGGCGTCCATTTACCTGGCGTCCATCCTTCCGGTGGATTCTGCATGAAATAGCCCGGGATTACAGTAATAATCATATAAACGATACCGAGGTAAGCAAACGTGTGCAATACGCCCACACTTTGAATAAGTTGCGTTGCAACCGGTGCTGTTATCAGTGCCCCGGCTCCAAAGCCTCCAACTGCAATGCCCGTCATCAACCCCCGACGATCAGGGAACCACTTCACCAGCACGGAAATGGGAACGATATATGAAAAGCCTAATCCGACTCCGCCGATAACACCATATGTAAGGTATAGCCACCACAACCCGTGGTATGAATAGCTAGCAAGGAAGACTCCAGCGCCATATAACACGCCACCAGTAAGTACCACCACACGAGGGCCAACCCGCTTCAACCAAAGTCCACCGAAGAATGAAGCAAACCCCAGCGCCATGATAGCAATGGTAAAAGTGAGGGTTACCTCAGATATTGACCAGTTAAACTGTTTTGCAAGTGGAACCCGGAATACGCTCCAGGCATACACTGCTCCCAATGCCACTTGTATAAGGATCCCGGCAATGGCGATTCCCCAACGCTTAAAATTATTCATAATTCGATTAATTTGTTGTTCATTTTACCGCTTCAACTTGCAGTACCGCTAAACCAGCTATTGATGTTTTTTTATTTTAATCCTGATAAACTTGGCCGCTGGCATATTGCTTTCACCAACAACATTATTTATAGACAGTAATACATTTGTTTCCGGAAAGTAGGTCACGGTATTGCGTTCTGGAATTGGATAAGGAACCACTACAAATAACCGTGCTATGCGCTCTATACCATCATCATAATTAAATAAGTCTACCTTTTCTCCTTTGGCATAACCGGCTTTGTCCATATCCTTCCGGTTCATAAATACAACTCGCCGTTCATTTTTTATTCCGCGATAACGGTCTTCCAATCCATATATAGTGGTATTGAACTGGTCATGTGTGCGGGTTGATGCCATCATGTATTCATCATCGGCCAAAGTGTTTATAGGTAATTCGGTAATGGTAAATGGCGCTTTATCGCCAAATTTTTCCGTGATAAACTTACCATCCCTGGCCCCGTTGGGTAAATAAAAACCACTCTTCTCGCGGACACGTTTATTGTAATTTTCAAAGCCAGGGATACATTTTTCAATTATATCCCGGATATCATCATAACTGTTCATATAGCGGTTCCAGTCTATCACAGACCGGCTGCCTAAAGTTGCCATGGCCATTCTGCATACAATATGAGTCTCATTGATCAGTTGGTCAGAGACAGGTTTTAAAATACCTTTGGATGACTGCACCACACCCATGGAGTTTTCAGTGCTGATAAATTGCAACTCGCCATTTACAATGTCTTTATCGCTTCTTGATAGGGTTGGCAATATTAAGGCCTCTTTGCCATGTACCAGATGACTGCGGTTAAGCTTAATGGAAACTTGCACACTCAGCCTCAGTTGGCGCAGTGCTTCGGCGGTGTAGGTGGTATCTGGTGTGGCAGAAAGGAAATTACCTCCCATAGCAAAGAATACTTTTGCTTTTCCTGCATGCATCGCTTTAATGGCATTCACTACATCATACCCATGTTCACGCGGCGGTTCAAACCCAAAAACTTCTTTTAAACGGTCAAGCTGTTTTTGTGTCGGTTTTTCGTCAATCATCATGGTACGATTGCCTTGTACATTGCTGTGTCCGCGCACCGGGCATACGCCGGCACCAGGCTTGCCTATACTTCCCTTCATAAGGCAGATGTTAACAATCTCCCTGATCATTTCCACGCCATTGGGCTGCTGCGTTAAGCCCATACCCCAGCAAAAAATAATGCGTTTATTATTTGCCAGCATACCTGCCGCAAGGCGAATATCTGCTGACGACAACCCGGCTGCAATGGCCAGTTCGTCTAACTCATAGTTGGTAAACTGTTCAATAAACTCACTATAACCGACAGTGTTTTTTGCAATAAAATCATTGTCCAGTACTTTTCCGGGCGATGCTTTTTCTGCTTCAAGCAGCAGCATTTCAAAAGCTTTTAACAAAGCCATATCACCGTTTATTTTAACCGGAAGATAAAGGTCTGCCAGCTGTGCGCCAGTTCCCAAAACTCCTTTTATTTCCTGGGGATTCCTGAAAGCCATTAAACCGGCTTCGGGCAACGGATTAATAGCAATGATTTTTGCCCCGTTCTTTTTTCCTTTCTCCAGCGCCGACATCATACGTGGTGCATTAGTACCAGGGTTATGACCAATAATAACTATCAGATCCGTATCATAAAAATCATTCAACGTTACCGTTCCCTTGCCAATACCAATTGTAGGCCTCAAAGCGGTACCGGATGATTCGTGGCACATGTTAGAGCAATCAGGCATGTTATTAGTGCCAAACTCTTTTGCAAATAACTGGTACAAAAACGAAGTTTCATTGCTGGTACGGCCTGACGTGTAAAAAATAGCCTCATCCGGTGATTCCAGCGCATTTAAATGCCCGGCAATTTTTTTAAAAGCATCATTCCAGCTAATTGGCTGGTAATGTGTGCCCCCGGCAGGCAAATACATAGGTTCAGTTAACCGTCCTTTTTTACCTATTTCAAAGTCGGTTAATTTAGCCAGGTCAACTACAGAATTATTAGCAAAAAATTCAGCTGTTACTCTTTTGGTAGTAGCTTCTTCCGCTAGTGCCTTCGCTCCATTCTCGCAATACTCGCCCACAGGTGACCGGTCATCATCCGGATCGGGCCAGGCGCAACTGGAACAATCAAAGCCCCCTTTCTGGTTCATTACAAATAATGCCCCGGTTCCTCTAAAGGGAATACCCTCTTCAATTACATCGCTTAAAGCTGCAACTACAGCCGGGATACCAGCCGCCCACTTTTTTGGTCCGGTTGATTTTAAGTTCAATAGCTTTTCAGGATTTTCAGCTGAAGGGATTTCTTTATTTGTTGCCATAGCTACGTAATTTAGTTTTTTTGTAATGCCAGTGGGTTAGGGTAGTTATCGCTCTGATCTTCCTCCACATTATCCAGGCAGGTAAAATCTTTTTCAACCAGTAGTTGCAAAGCACCGCTTATACCTTTAAAACCAACCTTTTCAGTATTGATTAGTTCGGTGGCCATTTGCTTCGGCATAAATAGGGTTATGGTATTGCCACAAAACCCTGCGCTCAATGTATCTTCATCTACAGCCTTTAATGCATAAATTAACGGTTGCTCTGCAAAACTGGTTTGTTCCTGTAAGTAGCCAATATTGGCCAAGCTGCACATATCGCTTTTGGTAAGGCGGTATCGCAATGCGTTTCCTTTTATTCTAATTTTCATACTTCGGCATTAAAATGCGTTGTCCCATTGTATAAATATTAAATCGTTTATGCCGTAAAAAACCAACTAAGGTTATTCCAAACTCATCGGCCAGTTGTACCGCCAGACTTGACGGGGCTCCAATTGCTCCAATAATATTGATGCCTGCCATCGCTGCTTTCTGTACCAATTCAAAACTGGCCCGGCCACTTAACAATAGCACCGCGTTTTTCAGTGGTAATAAATCTCTTTCCAACGCGGCACCAATTAATTTGTCTAGCGCATTATGCCTGCCAACATCTTCGCGAAGCAATAAAAGTTCTCCAGCTGTATTGAACAAAGCACATGCATGTAATCCACCAGTAACGTCAAAAATATCCTGGTAAAGTCTTAAACGACTAGGTAGCTCCAGCATCATTTCTCGGGTAATAAAAAAATCATTGCTTTGGTCGGGCTGAAAAGAGCTTACAGTTTTTATGGCAGCAATTGATCCTTTACCGCAAACACCACAGCTTGAGGTGGTATAAAAATTACGATCTGTGTTTTTTAGTTCAGGTGTTGCATCTTCAGCCAGCTCAACCTGTATTACATTTTCTTTATTCTCTGCGCAGGCAATAAAACAATGGTTTACAGAAGCCAGTTCGTTCTTGTCTTTTATAATACCTTCTGTAAATAAAAAACCGGTTGCCAATTCCGCATCGCTGCCGGGCGTACGCATGGTTACTGAAATGTTTTTCACGGTCCTGGTTAGTCCTGCACCAAAAGCGAGCCTTATTTCTAAAGGTTCTTCTATAGCAAGTTTATCCATAGTTGCTAAACTTTGGTTGCCGTTTATTTTAGTAACAGGTACTCCTTTAATTGGACTTTCCTTGATTTTCATAACTATCGGATTTAAAAAATCCCTATTTCGTGTTTGGTTAGGGATTTGGCTTGATCAAGATTGAAACCAAAGTGATCAGCAACAAGTTGAGCAGGGTTGGCATTCAACCATTCGTTTAAAGTCAGTTCCTCGTATGCCGGGCTGTTGAAAAGCACTAAAAGTTTCAAAGTTTCTTTTCCTGTGTTTTCAATATAATGTCCATAACCTTGTTTAACAAAAGATACCATCCCTTTGCTATAATCCATGGTTTTAACCCGGCTGTGCGAACCAAAAATGCTTAAACGTCCCTGGCCGCTCATCACAAATTGCCATTCATCCGCATTAGGATGCCAGTGCAATTCTCGCATGGCACCAGGCTCAATGTTCATTCGGAGAGCCGTTAAGGAAGTTTGTATTGGAAATTCTTTGGAAGATACCACCTTGATATACCCACCTTTAAATTCCTGTTTAACACCATCGGTCTCCATACGGAATTTATGGGAAGAATAGCTGTTAGGGATTTTTGGGTTCAAATTGCGCGGATCTTGTTCAGTAGCGATCTTACCTTTACCTATGTATAACTCTTTTTTAGGTAAAGATGCAAAAACGCTTGCTGGCAGCCCTGAATTACGGGCAAGGATTTCAGGCGATGTATGACTCATCCAATCCGTTACACTAAAAGTGCCGAATTCAGAAAAATGACCATTGTCAAAACCGAGTAAAAAAGTGCAGGGAACATTTCCCACGCACTGCAAAGAATGTCCATATCCTTTGGGGAAATACCAAATGTCGCCAACTTCAAAATCATCAGTTGATGTTGTTCCATCCGGAGTGATAACTGTTGTGCGTACCTTTCCTTCTAAAATAAAAGCCCACTCCGCAGCTATGGAGTGCCAATGCAGTTCGCGAAAACCACCAGGGTTTAACCGCATAAGAACCCCTGCAATACTTTGTGATACCGGAAATTCCTCTACGGTTGCCTCTTGGGCGGAGCCTCCGTCACCCGTCCAGCCATTTTTGCTGTGGACAATGTCATATACAAAATCTTCTAGCTCTGTTTGCGGCGGCTCCGATTTAGATTTGTCTGATGGCGATGCCTCGGCTGTTTCCGGCGATAGTGCATTAATTCCTGTAGCTGCGACCACAATCCCCATAGTTGAAAGTGATGTTGCGGAAAGAAATTCCCGCCTTGTAGTTGTTCCCATTATGTCGTTGTAATGATTATGGGGACAAAATTATTGTTGATAAAAACAACAGGTTTGTCTATTTGAAACCTTTGTTGTAAAAACAAAACATTATTTTCATAAATCTCTATCTGTAAATGACTGTTTGTTTTTGAATGTGGGTAGCCGGAAAGCAGGCGGTACAAATTCATCAACCAGAAATTTTAAAATATAGGATAACCACTTATAAAACCGCCATTTATAGCTAATAGTGCTGTTTTTGGGTGTAATTGTCTTAATATTTCATTTTAATATACAGCTTCATCATATCAACTTCAAAGGGATTCTAAATCCAAATTGGTTTAATTAAAAATTTATCCGGGTTCAGAATTTATACAAAAAACATTCAGAAATAACACAGATTATGGGGCTTATTTAGCAGAAAACTAATCTATATTAATATGAAAAACATGAGAATTAAAGGGGTGGTTGTATTTTTGATGCTGTGTTTGTTTTTTAAAAATAGCTTTGCCCAACAAGACAATCCTGCTCCAACAACTTATCCTAAGGTGGCAGGTTTTTTTGCTGTATTAGTACCAGTCGGTACTTTTAGTAATAATGGTTTTACCGCCAACTTTTCAAAAAGTACGGCATTCGGTTTGCCTTTTGGACTTAATCTTTTAAAGAGCGAC
>JAQBNY010000138.1 GCA_028288315.1 Mucilaginibacter sp. | reverse complement strand
TCCGTGATACTTACAACGGTGTTGAAATTTTCACTGCCATCCAGCACATATACTACAGGATAATGTCCTCTGTCCTTAATCTTATTCCCTCCATTGCTGTTAGGAATATGTATCCAAATTTTACGTTCTTTTCCTAATATCTTTGAAGGAATCGTTTCCTCGAATCCAGTGGTAAAGGGGCTATTTTCCTGCGCATTGACACAAAAAGAAATTAACAGTAAGACAATAGAACAGAAAAAAAATTTCATAGAATTGTTTTGGTTAAAGGTGAATGAAGTGTACTTAATGAAGTGTTTATATATTTATTCGGATAGAAAGATTAGAGAAAGTTACATTAATTATCGGACAGGTAAATGTTTGAATGTGGTACTATAAATTCATCAGCTGTGTCAATAATCGATTCTCTTTGTCATTGAATAAACTTTTTTTAACAAATATACTACCTATTAGTAGGTAGGCAAGTTAAAGTCAAAAAAACACTTCAGCATGTGGTCGGTGTTATCACCGCACCACAACATTCCCAACCGCGGGTTAACGCTTCCCTGGCGCTCCGGTTCGCCCCTAAAATTGCGCACAAAACACTTTTACAAATCCATCCTCAAATAAAATCTATATCTTTCGCTGTATAAAACCTTACACGTGTTAGTTAAAACCTTTGGAAGTGCGGTTTATGGTATTGAGGCTATTACCATAACTGTAGAAGTGAACATTGCACCGGGTACTAAGTACTTTGTTGTTGGCCTGCCCGATGTTGCCATAAAAGAGAGCTATTTCCGAATTGAATCTGCACTTAAAAATTGCGGTTATCGAATGCCCCGCCAGCAAGTAGTAGTAAACATGGCTCCTGCCGATATCAAAAAGGAGGGGTCTGCGTATGACCTTACCATTGCTACAGGCGTTTTAGCTGCCTCTGGCCAAATAGAAACCGAAAACCTGGACAAGTACCTCATCATGGGCGAACTGTCGCTTGATGGCGGACTGCAGCCCATTAAAGGCGCATTGCCCATAGCCATACAGGCACGTAAGGAAAAGTACAAAGGGTTTATTCTTCCAAAACAAAATGCACGAGAGGCTGCCATTGTTAATGATCTTGAAGTTTACGGAGTAGAGAATATTAAACAGGTGGCCGATTTTTTTAATGGTACCGCCCAACTCGCACCGGAAGTTGTTGACACGCGCGACGAATTTTACAACAGCCTAACTGCTTATGACAGCGACTTTAGCGAAGTACGCGGACAGGAAAATATCAAACGTGCCTTAGAGATTGCTGCGGCAGGTGGCCATAATGTAATACTAATTGGGCCACCGGGGGCAGGTAAAACAATGTTGGCCCGAAGGCTGCCTTCTATATTACCTCCGCTGAGTTTATATGAATCATTAGAAACCACTAAGATTCATTCTGTGGCAGGCAAGCTATCAGCTGCGGATGCTTTGGTAACAACAAGGCCGTTCCGTTCACCGCATCATACCATATCAGATGTAGCCTTGGTAGGGGGAGGCAGTAACCCGCAGCCGGGCGAGATATCGCTGGCCCATAATGGCGTTTTGTTTTTGGATGAATTACCGGAATTTAAACGAAGCGCACTTGAAGTAATGCGCCAGCCGCTTGAAGAGCGCCGGGTAACTATATCACGAGCCAAGTTTACGGTTGATTATCCCAGTAGCTTTATGCTAATAGCCAGCATGAACCCTTGCCCTTGCGGATATTATAACCACCCCGAGAAAGATTGTATCTGCCCACCGGGAACGGTACAAAAATACCTAAGCAAAATATCAGGCCCTTTGTTAGACAGGATTGACCTTCATGTTGAGGTTACCCCGGTTAACTTTACAGAGTTATCATCAGAACGCCTAGCAGAAAAAAGCGAGTTTATCCGCGAACGTGTAATAAAAGCACGTGATAAACAAGAGGAACGATTTGGCAATAAGCCCGATTTGCATGCAAATGCACAAATGAGTCCGCAGATGGTTAGGGAAATATGTAAGATAAGCGCGGCCGGGCAAAGTCTGCTTAAGAAGGCGATGGAAAAACTGGGCCTCTCCGCCCGTGCCTATGATCGCATCTTAAAAGTATCACGCACCATTGCTGACCTTGCGGGAAGCGACGAGATACAATTGGAACATTTGGCAGAAGCCATTCACTTCAGAAGCCTTGACAGGGAGGGCTGGGCAGGATGATAACCAAGTCTGTTAAAACACGTATAAAATATACTGCTTTTTCGTACAGCTTACCTCAAATTTTGGGTTAAAGTACTAATTAAAAAATTTGCTTTTTTTAAAACTTATTTTTAGTTTCACCTCTCTACAGCCAATGAATAATAAAACAAAAAAGATCGTTATTTTTGATGATGATGAAGATATTTTATCCATCTGCAGTTATATTTTAGAAGAGCAGGGATGGGAAGTACATACTTTTACAGATTGCAACAACATCGTAGAAAAAGTTTCGGGAATATCTCCTGATGTAATTTTGATGGATAACTGGATACCTGATGCAGGCGGTATTATAGCTACCCAAACATTAAAAAAAGACGATCAGCTAAAGAACATTCCAGTGGTTTATTTCTCTGCCAATAGCGATATTCAATTACTGGCAGACCACGCAGGTGCTGAAACCTACCTGGCCAAACCGTTTGATTTGGAAGAGCTGGAGCGTGTCATAAAGACTGTACTTGTAAACGATTAAAAAACTCACCACAAAAAAAGCCCCTCTTTTTACAAAGAAGGGCTTTTCATTTATATTACATTGGGCTGCCACCACCGCCGCCTTGGCGGTCGCCACCGCCGCCACCGCCGTTCCTGAATCCTCTGCCAGGATCGGCTGAAGGTGCTTTACCTGAAAATTTTTGCAGGCGCAGTGTAAACGTTAACAAGGCATAACGGCCAAGTTTGTTCACATTTGTTTGTGTAACGATACTGCCGTTTGTGGTTGTTGAAAATCCTGTATTTTCATTAAATATGTCATATGCCGCAAGGCGTAATGTACCCCTGTGATCTTTTAAGAACCTACGTTCAATATAAGCATTAAAGATGTTAGGGTTTTTAATATCTATGCTGCTTGCGTAACCATAGTTAAATGTTTTAGTGTAATCGTAACTCAACGTCCAGTCTTTAAAGACATAGTTTTTACCGTTAATACCTAAATTAAGCGCACGAATATTTGTATTCTGGTCTAAAGCAGAAGTGTTTAATGAATTCACCGTTTTGTTTAACGCGTAACTGGTATTTAGTTCCGCATCAATTATATCGGTAACATTAACTCTGAAACGGAATTGTGGAGCAATTGTGAATGTTTTAGCAATATTTTTATCAACAGCCGAAGCAACATTATTGCTATCAACGCTCTGTGAAAAACCAATATTATTTGTGTAACCAACACTACTGCCAAAAATAACTGTGTATTTACGTTCAGCCCAAGGCTTAGAGTAAAGTATGTTACCCGTAGCGGTATAATAACCACTTGTGTTTAAATACTTTGTTAAGTTGGTGTTTTGCAAATTAACTAAAGTTGGGTCAGCAGCTAAGGCAGCCTGAGAAAACCTGGTTGGATAAGTAATAGTATTTTGAACTATTTTATTATCCGTTTGGGTGAACTGCCCACGAATTAAAAATATGTTGCCTGTTTGAAAACTGAAAGCATTGTATTGTAATGATAGGTTGTTGGCAAACTCTGGCTTCAAATCTGGGTTACCTTGTACCGGGTATAACGCATTTGAAAAGTCAATAACTGGCTGCAATTGGTTAAAGGCCGGTTGATTACTGCTTCCGTTATAGTTTAAGCGGAAAGACTTGTTCCTTGCAAAGTTATAGTTAAATGACGCGGTAGGTATAATATTAAAAGTTGATATGCTTGTTGAAACGTTATTCTTAACGTTTGTGCCATCAAGCTGTGCCGGCTGTGCGCCAACGCCTACGGTAACGTTGTATTTCTTTTCAATAATTTTATAGTTTAACGCAAACCTGTTGGTAGTAAACGTGTAATTATAATTGTTACTTAACAAGTCATATTGATTATACCTGTTTGGGTTTATTGTATACAAGGTATCTGTTTCTATATTGCTTGATGTGTATGTATGGCTAAGATCATATCTTACTTCAAGGAAAGAAACTTTGCCAATGGGCTCAAGGTATGAAACGTTTATGCCAAAAGCATTTGTACGGCCATCTGTATTTATTTGCTGGTTAACGGGCGCTGTTGGCACTCCAACCGTGTAATTATAAATAGGGTTATCGTACTGATTGTTTATGTTGGTGCTTGCACTAAAACCAAATTGTATGTTTCTCCTCGTCGCTTTAAATTTATGGTTATAAAAACCCGTTAAGCCATAATTAGGAGAGGTTGAATTAGTTATTGAGGTTGATGTATAGGCCAGGTTTGTTTTTGTACCCCTTGTTGATGCTACATTGTCAAAGCTGGTAACATCTGTACCGTTATAACTAAATGTAGGTGTAACCTTTAAATAATTAAGGGTATCGGGTTTCCACTCTACGTTAAAAGTAAAGCGATGATTTACCGGATTATTTGTTTGCTGACTTATTTGATTACTTGTACTTGGAGTTGAAAAGTTGTTGGTTTGTAAGGTTGTAGAATTAGTGAAGGTAGTGTTATCACTAAAACTGTAGCTACCATATACAGATACTGTTTTACCCCATTGGTCCCTAAAATTTAAACCTATAGAGTGTGCATTAGTAACACCGTTTGCATTGGTTGTAGAGCCGGTTGAGCCTCCACGCAATGCATTACCACGACCGCCGCCGCCACTGTTAAAGCCACCACCGCCCGCAGCACTCGTTGTAGAGCCAAAAGTGAACGTGTTTACGTTAGTGTTATTGATACTACCTAAAACCGAAATTTGCTGGTCGCCTTTAAACTTGAAATAATTGAGCAGCCCTACATAGCGGTTATCATTGGTAACTCCGGGGTTTGGGGGTAAAGCATCTTTACCGTCACCAGCTGTAGCCTGCCCAAAGTATCCGTAGTTTTTATCCTTACGGATAGTAAAGTTTAGTATTTTGTTGGGCTCGCCTGTTTTTACTCCGGTTAAGTTTGCCTGGTCGCCATAATCGTCAATAACTTGCACGCTTTCAATTACGTCTGCCGGCAAATTTTTTGTAGCGCTTTGTACGTCGCCTCCAAAAAAGTCTTTCCCGTTAACTCTTACCTTAGTTATTTGCTTGCCTTGTGCTGATATAGTACCATCTTTAGCTACATCAATACCGGGCATTTTTTTCAGTACGTCTTCGATAGGTGCATTTTCCCGAACTTTGTAAGCGGCAACACTGTATTGAACAGTATCTTCTTTAAACACTACCGGGTTTACACCAACAATAGTAACCTGCGCCAGTTGCCTTGTATCTGATTGTAAGATGAATGGTGCAAGCACTACTGGGGCTGTACCATTGTCTAAAGTAAAATGTTTAATAATTCCCTGGAAACCTATAGAAGAAACGGCCAGGTTTATTTTGGTGCCTTTAACTGCCGGGAATGTAAATTTACCGTTTATGTCAGTTATGGCTATAGTACTATCTCCTTTTTCAGATGTAAGCTTAATATTGCTGCCAGGAAGGGATAGCTTGGTTGAATCTAATACCGAGCCTTGTACAACACGCGTTTGCGCATTTACTGTTAGTACACTAAAAGAAACAAAGATCAAGAGTAAAAATGGATATTTCATGTTAAGGTATTCACTTTATAATATCATTAAAGACATATATATTATACAAAGGTTCACTTTATAAACTTTAAATATTTAATAATCATATTATTGTTACATATTATAATAGGTTAAGTACTGGTATTGTTACATATAAAAATGCGCTCGGCTTTGCAGGCGCACAAGGCAAAAATGCTTGTTGTATTTTGCTTAAAATAAAAAGGAATGGGTTTTTCCCTTAAGCAATTATAATTTATACAGGCCATCCATTTGTTGGTGAATTTTTTTACACTCTCCAAAACCTTTTGTTAATTTTTTTCGTTAAAGATTAAAAAAGATAACCTATGGATAACACCAGCATATCTCTGCACGCTAAAGTACATCGCTGGATGGATGCGATTGGTTTCCGGCTTAACACGTCACAAACAAATGGAAAAAGTAAAGTAACTACAAGGCACTACTTTTTTGAAACTTTTAATTTTTTTGAGCGATTTAAGAGTGATCCGGAAAAATCAAAGTTTCTGTGTTTTGATATGTATGGTGAAAAGGTTAATGTAAAAACACTGCTTGATTTGCAAACCGCTTTTTTTGAAAATATTAGTCAGTTAAAGTAATAAAGGCCTATCCGTTATAATAAAACAAAGCCTCCTGGTTAAGTAACCAGGAGGCTTTATATTTTATAAAATTATATAGTACTAGTAATTTATTTCACGTTCCTGGTTATCATCAGCTAAGCGACCTGGTGCGCCAGTACCAACATTAATAACAGGCCTTGTTGGGTTTAACGCCTCTTTTATACGTAACCGCAAATCGGCATAATGTGCCGCTGTTAAAGCATCACCGCCTTTTGGCAAGATAGTGCTTATTTTGCTTAGTTCGGCACGTACCATAGGGCGAATGTCAGATAAAGTGATATTGATAGGTGTAAAGCCTGAATTAGCCAGTTGTACTGATGTTGCACCCGGGAAGCTCCTGCTTGCATCTTCATTTAACATGGCTTTTAAATTATCAATATAACCGCGTTGCAGGTTACGTTTAAACTGATCTGGCTTGCCTGCGCCAAATACTCCGCCACGCAGGTCAGTAAACAATTCGGTTACAGTATAAGCTTTAGCGCCGTTCTTTGATTCGTTATCAAACATACGTGCCATTCTTGATGCGTTGATAACATTTGTTAAAGCATTAACCTGTACAGCTTTAATGCGGTTAATAACTAATCCATTATCAAACTTGCTTAGCTCGTTATTGTCAATTAACCAAGATGGGGTTGCGAAAACCTGTTTGTTTAAAAAATCAACCGCATCATGCTGAAGGCTTTTGCTTACAAACCCATAAACCGGACCAGTTTGGTCATAAGTTTTAAAGTTCTCATTCATACCACCAATGTTCATGGTAACATGGCCAATGTAGCGGTTGTACTGGCCAATAACTTCATTATACAGGGTTTGTACATCTTCAAAGTCTTCGCCTTTTTGAAAGCTCCATTTTTCAAGGTTTGGCAATATTCTTTTTAGGTTGGCAATACCGTAAGCACTTGCTTTCATGGCATTATCACCCAAATCTTCATTCTGCAAACGTGGGTCTATAGATGTACCCTGACGGCCATAGTAGTAAAGAGGGTTCCCGGCTTTTTGCTTAGTCCAAACATCTAAAGCTTCCTTTTCCTGTTTTACCGATTTATTACCCGGAAAATAGCTATAACCCCATTTAATTGCCCATAGGTCATATTCGCCAATTTGCGGATACAGGTGTGTTACACCATCACCCGGCTGGGCAATGTAGTTAAAACGCGCGTAATCCATAATAGATGGTGCTGTACCATGCTTATCAGTAAATGTTTTTGAGCGCAATGAATCAACCGGGTAAGCATAGCTTGAACCAAAGTTGTGTGGCAGGCCCAGTGTATGGCCAATTTCATGTGATGATACAAAGCGGATCAGCTCTCCCATTTGTTTATCACTAAACTGTGCTGTACGCACGTTAGGATTAACGGCAGCAGTTTGTATAAAGAACCAGTTATGCAATAAACTCATTACGTTATGATACCAGCCAACGTGGCTTTCCAGTATTTCGCCTGTACGTGGGTCAGATATATGCGGGCCGTAAGCGTTTTGCACATCAGATGCAAAGTATCTTACAACACTATAGCGGGCATCTTCGGTACTAAATTCAGGATCTTCTTTTGCTGTTGGCGCTTCTTTACCAACAATAGCATTTTTAAATCCGGCAGCTTCAAAGCCTTTGTTCCAGTCATTAATACCGGCAATAAGGTATGGCACCCATTTTTTTGGCGTAGCCGGGTCTATATAATAAACAATTTGTTTTTTAGGTTCAACCAGTTCGCCACGGGCATATGCAGCCTCATCTTTCGGCTCCAGCTTCCATCGGTGAATGTAGGCGGTAGCTTCAGCTTTTTGAGCATCGGTACCATAGTCTGTTTGTCTTTGTCCAAAAAAGCCAACACGGGCATCCATTAAACGTGCTTTCATTGGAGTTTTTGGCAATAACAACATTGAGGTATTTAACTCAAAAGTTAAAGCACCATTAGTATTGTCTGTTGGCGATTCTATTGAACGAAACGTTTTTAATGTGCGGGTCTCGATGTTGATAGGAAAACTTTTAATTGTATCGATGTATGACCGGGTGTTATCTAATGCGGTTATTTTATATGCTTTTTTAATATTATCAGGCAAACTGATGGCAGGGATATCGCCGTTGTACATATCAGTAACATCAATTAAAACGCCTGTGGTATCCTTATTGTATCCCTTAATATCAAACGACGCTAAAACGGCATCCAAATTGGAATTTTTTACAGACTGATACATATCGCTTGTACTATCGGCCCTTACGGAATAGCTTGGTACACGAATAAAAATTTGCTTATCATGACGTTCCCACTTCCATACCTGGTCATTAACTTCTTCTCCGCCATATTGTTGGCCAAAAGATTTTAAACCTGTAGGCGTTTTTACAAAGCGGGTTACTACCAGCATTTCGCGATTAAGCAAGCTATCAGGAACTTCAAAATAGTATTTACCATCAACTTTGTAAGTATTAAAAAGACCATTGTCTCCTTTTACTTTACCTACCAGATCGCTGAATTTTTTGATGCCTTCTTTTTTAACGGGCCCAACGGTAGCTATAGCGGTTGAGCCCCCTGGCGTGTTAGTTGTTTTTAAAGTAACTGTTTGGGTTGCTTGTTTTTTGGTAGCGCATGAACTTGCAATAGCTGCAAGTGTAATAACCGCTACGCGCAAGCAA
>JAQBNY010000119.1 GCA_028288315.1 Mucilaginibacter sp. | reverse complement strand
CCATAGTTATGATGCCATTTATAGGTAAAATGCTTAATAAAGGTATCCCGGCTCAATTTATGGCTACGGGTGGTATGTTCCTGTTTTTTGTGTTTACCTGGATGCTAAGCAACTCAACTTTGGCAGTAGGACCAAGTAATTTCTTTTTACCGCTAATGATACGTGGTGTGGGTATGGCGCTGCTATTTGTACCTTTAACCACGTTGGCCATGGCTGATTTAAAGGGTCCCGAAATTGGGCAGGGTACAGGTTTAAATAATATGATGCGTCAGTTAGGCGGTTCGTTTGGTATTGCAACCTTAACTACTATTATTCACCTGCGCCAGGGATTGCACCGCAATAACCTTATCACGAATATGAACCCTTATAACCCTGCATTTACTGAACGTTTAAATATGTATCAGCATGCGTTTATGGCCAAAGGGAAATCAATGATGGATGCTACGCATATGGCTTATGCCGCTATGGAAGGCGCTTTAACTAAGCAAGTATTATTGTTAACTTATGATGATGCTTACTGGATATCGGGTTTGGTAATGCTTTTTTCTATACCACTTTTATACCTGCAACCGTTCCGTAAGAATATGAAGGTACAAACAGATGCACACTAAAACAAAAGCCGTTCCGTTAATACAAACGGAACGGCTTTCTCCAAAAAATCAACAATTAAATTTGTAATTCCCCCTGAGTTCACAAGGTGTTTAGATAACAATACTATGTAACAGGGGATAAAATAATCTAAGGTATAAAATTAATGGTTTTAATTTAACAAAGCCAAATTTTATATCATAAATATTTACACAACAGAGGGATTGGTTTACGGTAAGTTAAAAAATCACTTTCCCGGTTGCTGTTACCAGTGATGCTATACGAACGGCATCAAATATTCTTTCTTCTGTAGTGCCTAATTTTATTAATGAATCTTCATGGGCATTTACGCACATTTCGCAGCCGTTAACTGCTGATATGGCCAGGCTCATTAATTCAAAAAACTCTTTTCCGGTAACCGGTTTCATCATTAACTGCATACGGATACGTGCCGGTATCTGTGTGTATTTCTCTTTTTGAGTAAAGTGCCTGAAACGGTAAAAAACGTTGTTTGATGCCAGTAATGATGCACAGCCAACAGCTTCGGCAATGTCGGCAGCTGTAGCGCCCTGCTCTTCGGCGTATTTGGTATAGTAAGCAATAAGCGGCTCGTTGTTATTATTAACGGCAGTGCTTAAGCCTAATAACGCGCATTCTTTAGTGCTTAAGTGCTCAGAAGTAAGGGTGCTTGTAAAATTCAGCTTTAAATCGCGCAGGTAGCGAGATTCGCCTTTTTCAAGCAATGTAAGGCTTGATGTTCTGTAAGTGCTATCCATACTGATGCTTTGCAGCAGTTCCTGTATGAGTTCGGTACTTTCATTCATGATAAATATGTTTGATATTATTTGTAAAAAAAATAACCACATAGGTTACAGAGTTTTTTACAGAATAGACAAGCTTTAAGTCAATGTCTATTCTGTGGTTTCCCTATGTTCTTTGTGGTTAAAAGAAAGTTGCTAAAAACAACTATAAAATTATACGCTTAATGTTTCCTGACCTTTTTCCCAGTTGCAAGGGCAAAGTTCGTCGGTTTGTAAACCATCAAGTACACGTAAAACTTCTTTAACGCTACGGCCTACACTTAAATCATTTACACACACCCAACGGATGATACCTGTAGGGTCGATAATAAAAGTAGCGCGGTAAGCGATTTTTTCAGTAGGCTCTAATATGCCTAAGTCTTCAGCTAATGATTTTGAAGTATCAGCTAACATCGGGAATTTAAGATCGCGTAAATCATCATGATCTCTTCTCCATGCAGCATGTACAAATTCAGAATCGGTAGAAGCACCAATTAAACGGGTGTCACGGTCGCGGAACTCGCCAAAGTTTTTGTTGAACTCAGCAATTTCTGTAGGGCATACAAAAGTAAAGTCTTTTGGCCACCAGAACATAACGGTCCAAACGTTATCGTCATTAATCAGATAGTCTGAAGTTATTGTTTCAAACTCTTTTCCTTTTTCGATACTTGTTACAGCTGTTTTAGAAAACTGTGGGAATTGTTGTCCTATCGTTAACATATTGGTTGTTTTGTTAAAATTTATGCAACAAATATACAGCTTTTTGAGAACGGATGGTATTCAAAGTTTCTATGAGCTATAGATAAAAGCTATAATATTAAGCATTTGTATTGAGTAGGGCTATTGCTGTTAACAATGTTAACAAAAAGAATGTCATTTTGAAGTATGCAATGCGATATGATAGCGGTGGGTAATCCCATCGCTATTCAATTATAATATAAACTTGGTGCTTAAAAAGTTGGAGTCGTTATCATTCACTATCTCGTTAATGAGATGCTTGTTGGTATCATTAAGCTTAGCGGCTACCAGCGAACGTATGGAAAACGATCTTAATGCGTCATGCACTGAAAGTGTACCCTCGGCACTGTCTTTTCTTCCAGTAAAAGGGAATACATCCGGGCCACGCTGGCATTGGGTGTTAATATTTACCCGGCTTACCAGATTCACAAACGGATCTATCAATGACGACACCTCTTTTGCATCATTACTAAAAATGCTCACTTGCATGCCATGCGGCGAATCTATCTGGTATTCTATCGGCTCTTCAATATTCTCAAATGGGATAATAGGAATTACCGGGCCAAACTGCTCCTCGCGGTATAGTTTCATTTTCTCATTCACCGGGTACACTACAGCCGGAAACACAAATGATGCTGCAGTTACACCGCCATTTTCGTTCATTACTTTTGCGCCGTTAGCTATGGCATCATCAATACATTCTTTTAGATAGTCTGGTTTATGCGGCTCGGGTAACGGAGTAAGCTTTACGCCATCTGTCCACGGCAGGCCGGGTTTAAGAGCGCTAACAGCTTCGCTAAACAGGTTAATAAATTCATTTGCTACGTCTTTATGCACAAATATTATTTTAATGGCCGTACAACGCTGCCCATTAAAAGATAGCGAACCCAATATACACTCACTCACTGCAAGTTTCAGATCGGCGTTTTTAGTAATTATAGCGGCGTTTTTGGCATCTAAACTTAATACGGCACGTAGGCGGTTTACTTTGGGATGGCGCTTCTTCAGATCATTAGCTACCTTGCTACTGCCTATAAAGGCCAGAACATTAATTTTGCCGGTAGCCATTAGTCCGGGTGTAACAACCGCGCCACGACCGTAAACCGTGTTTACAACTCCTTTAGGGAACGAATCTTTAAAGGCTTTTAGCAGCGGGTAATGCAATAGCGTGCCATGCTTAGGTGGTTTAAACAGTATAGTATTGCCCATGATAAGGGCGGGTATTAAGGTTGTAAAAGTTTCATTAAGCGGATAGTTGAACGGCCCCATGCACAGCACTACACCCAACGGCGACCTGCGGATTTGCGCTACCAGGCCTTCGGCTATCTCAAAACGCGACGATTGCCTGTCAATATCTTTCAGGCCATCAATGGTGGCGTTAATATATTCAATGGTGCGATCAAACTCTTTGGCCGAGTCACCGTATGATTTGCCTATTTCCCACATCAGCAGCTTCACAACCATGGCGCGTTGCTCGCTCATTTTATAAACAAAGCGTTCCATGCATTTAATACGGTTGGCCAGGGTCATGGTAGGCCATTCGCCGCGCCCGTTATCATAAGCAGCAAGGGCAGCTTCCATAGCCTCCATGGCTTCGTACTCGCCGCAAACAGGGTATGTGCCAATTAGCTTACGTTTAAGCGTGCCATCAGCCCCGGGAATGCACACAGGAGAATATACTTCGGTTACATCGCCATCCCATTTGCGCATTTCGCCGTTAACCAGGTATTCGCGCTGGTGAATTTCCTCAATGCGGTGCTCGGCGGGTATCTGGTCTTCGGCAACAAACATGCCTTGCAGTTGATCCTTAAAGTTTTCCATAAGCAGCGGATATTTAATGTGGGTTAAGATTAGCGCAATGCTTAAAATACCAATGTTTGCAAAGTAAACCAATACAAGCACGGTTGGTTTTAATTATTGTCAAAGCCGCTGGTATGTAATGAGATACTACTACATCACTAACGGTTGGTTAAGGCAATGGGTTCGCCTTATTTTTAACAACAGCTTTTGAACTGTGCTTGGGGATATGTTTACGCAATATGCCATATAATATATCCAAATCAAAAGGTTTTTTTATATAGTCATCAAACCCAAATTTGTCGTATTCATGGTGTATATTGTAGTTACAGCTTAATGCTACTATAGGTAAATGAGGATATTTAGATTTGATGTGATGACAAACTTCAATGCTTTCCTGTCCATTAAGCCGATAGTCAAGCATAACAACATGGGGCCTTATCTGATCTATAAGTTCAAGAAAATTACTGTCGTACCCCAATACAGAATAAACTTTAAAGCCTTCATATTCTAAAGCTACGGTAAGCATGTCAAGAATGTCCTTATCAGTTTCCTGAACAATTATAGTTTCCATCTTTTTTGAGTTAATGAAATCCAAAAAAGTAAGAAACTTATATCATTAGTTGGATACTGTTTCTGGGGTTCTTTGCTAATATAATTAATTAAAACGATATTATTATTTTCAAAGGCAAATCATTTATAATGATTTGCTTCCAATGCAAGCATATTTATACTTACTCAATTATCACCTTCTTTTCATAAGTTTTAATACTGTTCTTTAAGCGCAAAATGTACACCCCATGAGTTAAAAAATTACTATTAATAGCTATTTGATTATCCCCGGCAAATATGTTTACCGTAGAACGGTAAACCCTAAAACCCATCATATTTGTTAGTGTGATTTCGCCACCGTCTTTAACGTGTGAAGCAAGCTTAACATTTATTACCGATGTTGCCGGATTTGGATATACCTGTAAAGGATCGTTTATTACTGAATCTGCCGGAAATGAGAAGTTTCTTTCTACAG
>JAQBNY010000109.1 GCA_028288315.1 Mucilaginibacter sp. | reverse complement strand
ATGTACGGCTTATGGGTAAAGGAGTTGTTGCCTGTGATACAGAAGAGATTGAAGTAAGTAAATAGCTTGTCATCCTGATTATTAAATCCATTGGATTCTGAAAGGGAAATGACATTTGCTGGGTCATCCTGAGCTTGTCGAAGGACGTGCGCAATGGCCCACCTCGCAATGCTTCGACAAGCTCAGCATGACCCATATAACCAAACATGTCATAGGTAGAAACGAAGGATCTATTTGCCGATAGATGCTTCACTGTCGTTCAGCATGACAAGGGTGTTAAATGATGTTATTGATAGTAGTACTCATTACAAATATGAGTGTATCAAATGTAGAATAACTTTCTTGATGCTTATCTTTATAATAATTAGCATAAGCATGGGGACAGTTAAAATAAAACGGATATACGAACCTTTTGATGAGCAGGATGGCATGCGGATACTGGTTGATCGTTTATGGCCACGTGGTGTAAAAAAAGAAACGGCACACCTCGATGACTGGATGAAAGCGGTTGCTCCCTCTAGTGAATTACGAAAATGGTTTAACCACGATACGCCAAACTGGGGCCAGTTCCAATCAAAATACACACATGAGCTAACGCAAAATGATGCTATTAAAGATCTGCTTGATCTTGTAAAAAAGCACAAAACAGTTACCCTGCTATACGCCGCTCGCGACGAGCAACATAATCATGCTTTAGTTTTACAGCAGTTTATAGGTGAGTTGGTAAAATAGCGCTTAACACTCCGGCAAACTGATAGGGATATTTATCGCCAATCCGCCATCAGAAGTTTCTTTGTATTTGGAGTTCATGTCCTGGGCGGTTTGCCACATGGTGCGCACTACGGCGTCCAGGCTTACCTTGGCTTTATCAGGGTTACTTTGCAAAGCCAGCTGACTTGCGGTGATAGCTTTAATGGCGCCCATGGTATTACGTTCAATACATGGCACCTGCACTAATCCGCCTATTGGGTCGCAGGTCATGCCTAAGTGGTGCTCCATTGCAATTTCTGCAGCCATAAGCACCTGGCGTTGGTTGCCACCCAAAACTTCGGTAAGCGCAGCCGCAGCCATTGCTGATGATACACCTATCTCTGCCTGGCAGCCTCCCATAGCGGCAGATATGGTAGCTCCCTTTTTAAATATACTCCCCACCTCTGATGCTGTGAACAGGAACTGGATGATCTTCTGCTCATCAAAACCATCACAAAAACTAATAAAGTATTGCAATACAGCAGGGATAACCCCTGCTGCACCATTGGTTGGCGCGGTTACTACTCTGCCAAAAGAAGCATTCTCCTCATTAACAGCCAGCGCGAAACAGCTTACCCAGTCTAAAATATTCTGAAAGCTGTTGCCCGTTTGGCGCATAGCCATCACCCATTCGTTATAGTTGCTGTAGGTATGCTCTTTTATTAATCTTTTATTTAGTGCCGATGCGCGGCGCGCAACATTAAGTCCGCCGGGTAAATATCCTGCAGTATGGCAGCCACGATACATGCACTCCTGCATAACTTTAAAGATGTTTAACACATCTTTCCGGGTTTGCTGTTCAGAACGCCAGGCTAACTCGTTCTCCATTACCACTTCAGATATTTTGAGGCCGGTTTTAATGCACCAATGCAGCAGGTCGCCGGCGGTATCAATAGGGAATGGCAGGTCAACCTCTGCTTTATGCTGGGTTTGTTCGCCTTCTTTTACAACAAAACCACCGCCTATTGAATAGAACGTGCCCGAAACAGCTGTGCCGTTATTTAAAAACGCCTGAAATGTTACCGCATTAGGATGAAAAGACAGGCTCTCGGTAAATAAGAACAGCATATCATCATCAGCAAAGAAACTAATTTGCTGCTTGCCGCCTAAAAATAACTTATGGTCGGTATTGATCTGGGCTATTTTTGTATCTATCTGGTCTACTTCAAAAGTAACAGGGTCATCCCCGCTTAGGCCAAGCAGTATAGCTATATCTGTTCCGTGACCCTTCCCCGTTTTTGCAAGCGAACCATAAAGCAATATCTTTACTTCAACAACCATTTCCAGCACCTGTTTATGCTGTAACAGCTGCACAAATTGCTGTGCCGCCCGCCACGGACCAAGCGTATGCGAACTGGACGGGCCAATGCCTATCTTAAACATATCAAACACAGAAATTTGCTCTCGTTGCATGGAGTAAAATTACGGATAGTATTAGATATAAAGCAATATGATTTGGTTCAAGAGACCGGGAATTAAGAACCCACACTTGGCGTAAAATCAGCCATGTCTACTACCTTTAAGTATTAAGTTCCTGGCAGTTTTATTCCAGCGGCGTACAGATCTTTAATTATTTTTTCCAGCAAATCAAATTTTGCTATTAGGAAATTATTGGGCTCTACCCATACATTTACTGTAAAACGTATGCCATCCAGTTCCAATGCTATTACGCCTACACGGGTAGCGGGCACTTTTAAAATATTGGGGGTTGTAATAATAGATTTGTTAATTACTTCTTTTACCTGGTCAACATTTACGGCGTAGCCCAGTTTCAGTTCAAAATCAAGGCGGCGCTTACCTTCGCGGGTTACGTTTACTATTACCTCGTTAAAAAGCTTCCCGTTAGGAATGATCACCGTTTTGTTATCGGCAGTAATTAATACAGTATAAAATATTTGTATAGATGTTACCCTCCCATCCTGCCCCTGGGCAATAATGCTGTCATCTATTTCAAAAGGCTTAAGTAAAAGAATAAGAACTCCCCCTGCAAAATTTTGGAAAGTACCAGACAAGGCCAAACCTGCCGCCACACTAAAAGCGCCAATTATAGTAGTGAATATAGTTAGCTGGAAGCCAATAACATTCATTACCGATATAATCAGCAGAACATATAAACTGGTAATTGTAAGACTTAAAAAGAAGGGTTGCAATGATGAATGTACATTCCGTTTGCTCATCCTGTCGCGTAAGCGCGAGCGTAAAAACCTGATGAACCAAAGACCCGCAAAAAACAGTATTAGTCCTAAAAGGTAGCGTGGCCCATCATTGACCACCCAACTGTGAAACTTATCGTAAAAATCTTTTGGCTCCATAGACGAGGCCAAAATTAAGACTTTTTATTAACTATATAAGGTTACAAATAACTCTGGGCCTTTAAACAACAACCAATTTACCAGGTGGCTTGGTATTAGAGTTTTTTTATTTCTAATATGTTTCATGCCGGGGATTAATCAAACGCTATGCCTAATGCTAAGTGTTAATGTAATCTTAATGCAAATACACTAATCATCCTCGTAAATTTTAGTCTGTGTTAAATCATTATTAAATTTATTAAAAGCATGTTCTTATAACTAAAGGCAGGCTTTAAAAAACTAAACCCCCTGTACACTTTTACATACAGAGGGTTTGTTTATATATTGGACGTGAGTCGGTACTGATTATTACATCATACCGCCCATGCCGCCGCCGCCGCCCATTGGTGGCATGCCGCCTTTATCATCCTCAGGCTCGTCTGCTAACACACATTCGGTAGTTAACAGCATTGCCGCGATTGAAGCTGCATTTTCTAATGCTACACGACCTACTTTAGTTGGATCGATAACACCAGCACCAATCAGGTTCTCATATTTATCGGTACGTGCGTTGTAACCAAAATCGCCAGTTCCTTCTTTAACTTTTTGTACAACTATTGAACCTTCAATACCTTCGTTATCGCAAATTTGACGTAAAGGCTCTTCAATAGCACGAAGGATGATCTGGATACCAGTATTCTCATCTTCGTTAGCTCCTTTAAGATTTGCTAAAGCAGCTACCGCACGGATGAAAGCAACGCCACCACCAGCAACAATACCTTCTTCAACAGCCGCACGGGTTGCATGTAAAGCATCATCAACACGATCTTTCTTTTCTTTCATTTCAACTTCAGAAGCTGCACCAATGTAAAGTACCGCAACACCGCCAGATAATTTGGCTAAACGTTCCTGAAGTTTTTCTTTATCGTAATCAGATGTAGTAGTTTCAATCT
>JAQBNY010000104.1 GCA_028288315.1 Mucilaginibacter sp. | reverse complement strand
TACACCAAATGCAAAAATAACACCAACAAGCAAAGCACCAAAAATGCGCCCGCTAAAGCTTTGAAAACTGGTATCATTACCAGCCAATACATAATTAACGTATAATATTACCGAAAAAATGGCCAATGCACCACCTACCAATAATATTTTAAAGCTTTGTATAAGCGCTTCTAAAAAGCCCATTTGGCCTTTAAGTTCTCCATCTCTAAAGTTTTTAACTCCAAAATATAGCCCTATAAGTGGTATAAATACAGAAGCGTATTCAATAGGTGCAACTTTGCTGTCAGACAGACTATGATCTGTTGCGCGTATTACTACAAAAAGCCATATGGCGCTTAAAACCCCTATAAGTAGTCCGTAAGTTACTGAATTCTTCATATTGTATAAAGTTGGTAAAATAAATATGTCTGTTATCGAAATATCATTTAAAAGTAAACAATAGGCTAAATTGTTTGCTATAATTTCTGATAATTAATAGACAGGCATTAAAAACCCATTTTTACTATATTTGCACCGATTTGAATATCCGTGATATATTAGAGCGATACAAGGCTGACGAACGGGTAAAGGCACTGGCGCAAGCGCTAAATGCCGGCAAAAATCCAAGGATACAGCTACGAGGTTTAGTCGGATCGGGTGATGCGGCCATGGCGGCAGCATTGTATTTTTTGCAGCATAAGCACATGGTATTTGTGCTTCCCGAGCGTGAAGAAGCCGCCTATTTCCTGGCAGATCTGGAGAACCTTACCGGCAAAGATGTGCTGCTTTTCCCATCATCATACCGCAAACCCTTTGAGTTTACCCAACCCGACAGCAGCAATGTGCTTGCCCGTGCGGAGGTATTGAATGAGCTTAATCACTCATCGGAATACGGCCAGCTTATTGTTACCTACCCGGAAGCTATTGCTGAAAAAGTAATAGACCGTGCTTCGTTAGAAAAGAACACCCTTGAGATTGAGGTTAGAAACAAGCTGAGCATTGATTTTATTAGCGAGTTTTTGGTAGAGTATGATTTTGACCGGGTTGATTTTGTTTACGAACCGGGGCAGTTCTCTGTTCGTGGAGGCATAGTTGATATCTTTTCTTTCTCGCATGACCTGCCTTACCGAATAGAATTTTTTGGCGATTTTATTGAGTCAATACGCACGTTTGAGATAGAGAGCCAGCTTTCTGTTGAACAGGTAAAGAATATTACCATTGTTCCTAATGTACAATCGAAGTTTTTGACTGAGAATAATATCTCCCTGCTGGAATATATAGAGGCCGACTCGCATATTTGGATAAAGGATGTACAATTTACGCTGGATATAATCCAAACCGGCTATAAAAAAGCTACTCAGCTTTGGAAAGCTTTATCTGCAGAAGACAAAAATCATAACCCCGACTGGATCGATCCTATATTTAGTTTTACTGACGAGAAGTTAATAGCGGATCAGTTGCGCGATTTTCCATTGGTGGAATTTGGCAAGCAGTTCTTTTACCAGGCAGACACTGCCATTAACTTTGAGATGCGTCCGCAGCCCTCTTTTAATAAAGATTTTAGCCTGCTGATACATAATTTCAAGAACAACGAGACCGAGAAGATAGAGAACTATATTCTCACTGATAGCGCCCGTCAGGTGGAGCGGCTTTATGCCATTTTAGAGGACCTGGATAAGACGGTTAAGTTTACTCCTGTAAGTATTTCCATCCGGGAGGGTTTTATTGATAAGGAACAGAAATTAGCCTGTTATACCGATCACCAGATATTTGACCGATACTACAAATACAAGCTTAAAAAAGGGTACCAGCGCTCACAAGCTATTACGCTTAAAGAACTGCGCGACCTAAAGCCCGGCGACTTCATTACCCACATTGACCACGGTATTGGCAAGTATGCCGGCCTTGAAAAAGTGGAGGTGAATGGCAAGGTGCAGGAAATGATACGCCTGGTATATGCCGATAACGACCTGCTGTATGTAAACATTAACTCCCTTAACCGCATTAGCAAATACAGTGGCAAGGAAGGTACGCAGCCCCGCATGAATAAGTTGGGTACCGATACCTGGGAAAGGCTGAAGAAAACAACAAAAAAAAAAGTTAAAGATATTGCCCGCGACCTGATCAAGCTTTATGCTGTACGCAAGGCGCAGGATGGTAACGCTTTTTCACCGGATAGTTACCTGCAGACTGAGTTGGAAGCATCTTTCCTTTATGAAGATACTCCCGATCAGGAAAAAGCCACTACCGACTTTAAAAAAGACATGGAATCGCCACATCCTATGGATCGCCTCATTTGCGGTGATGTAGGCTTTGGTAAAACTGAAATAGCAGTCCGTGCAGCCTTTAAAGCCGTGGCAGATAGCAAACAGGTGGCCATATTGGTACCCACCACTATTTTAGCGGCCCAGCACTACAAAACATTCAGCGACCGGCTAAAAGGATTCCCTTGCAATATTGATTATGTAAACCGCTTTAAAAGCAGCAAGCAGATAAAAGATACACTTACCAAATTAAAAGAAGGCAAGGTAGATATCATTATCGGCACACATCGTTTAGTGAGCAAGGATGTTAAATTTAAAGACCTTGGGCTGATGATAATTGACGAGGAGCAAAAGTTTGGCGTATCTACCAAAGAGAAGCTAAAGCAAATGCGCGCCAATGTGGATACGTTAACACTTACCGCAACGCCCATCCCTCGTACATTGCATTTTTCGTTAATGGGTGCACGTGATCTTTCTATTATATCAACCCCGCCACCTAACCGACAGCCGGTAGTTACCGAGCTGCATGTATTTAACGATACGCTGATTAAAGAAGCCGTTGAGCATGAAATTGAACGCGATGGGCAGGTATTCTTTATCCATAACCGTGTGGCCGACTTACCGCAGTTGGGCGGTATGATACATAAACTGGTTCCTAAAGCCCGCATAGGTATTGCGCATGGCCAATTAGAGGGCGATGCATTGGAAGATGTGATGCTGAAATTTGTGAACCATGAGTATGATGTACTGGTGGCAACTACTATTATTGAGGCCGGTTTGGATATCCCAAATGCCAATACCATCATTATTAATCATGCCCACATGTTTGGCCTGAGCGATTTGCACCAAATGCGCGGCCGTGTTGGGCGAAGCAACAAAAAGGCTTATTGTTATTTACTTAGTCCGCCGTTATCAACGCTCACAAATGAGGCACGTAAACGCCTGAGTGCGATAGAAGAGTTCAGCGATCTGGGCAGTGGCTTTAATGTAGCCATGCGCGACCTTGACATTCGCGGTAGTGGAAACCTGTTAGGTGCCGAACAAAGCGGTTTTATTGCCGAAATTGGCTTTGACATGTATCATAAGATACTGGATGAGGCCATACAAGAACTGAAAGAAGACGAATTTAAAGGCGTATTCCCCGAGGAAAAACCGAAGCCTTACATATCATTCACTCAAATTGACACCGACCAGGAAATACTAATTCCTGATGAATATGTAACCAGCATAGCTGAGCGCTATAACCTGTATACTGAGCTAAGTAAACTGGAGAATGAAACAGAGCTGGAAGCTTTTAAACAACAACTGCATGACCGTTTTGGCCCTATTCCTGAACAGGTGAACGACTTGCTTAACTCCATGCGCCTGCAGTGGCTGGGTAAAGCAATAGGTTTTGAAAAGGTATCGTTGAAAAAGAATGTGCTACGCGGCTATTTTATAACCAACCAGCAATCATCCTACTTTGAAACCGACGCGTTTAAAGAAGTGCTCAACTTTGTACAACGCAACCCACGGCGCACCAATTTAAAAGAGGTGAAAAACACACTACGGTTAAGCATTGAAAGGGTTGCCAATATTGATGAAGCTGTGGAACTATTGAGCGAGATGGCGTGGGTTGGTGTTTAACTTAATTTTTACCCAATCTTCCTATAAATCCCCTTCAAATTCCTGCCCAGCTCCCTATAATCTAATCCATAACCTACCACAAACTCATTTGGTATCTGAAAGGCAACGTATCTTAATTCCTCAATACTATGCTCAATGGCATCAGGTTTTAAAAGCAAAGAGCATACAGTAATGGATGCTGGATTGCGCATTATTAATTTTTCTATCAGGTATTTAATGGTGTTGCCACTATCAATAATATCTTCTATCAGGATAATATCGCGGCCATTGATGTCAATCGTCAAGTCAAAATCGTCACGAATTTGACGGGTGCTTGATAAGCCGCCGAAGTACGAAGCCAGCTTTACAAAGGTAACTTCACATGGTACTACAATTTCTTTTACCAGGTCGGCTATGAATAAAAAGCTGCCGTTAAGTACGCCTATAAATACAGGTTCCTTATCCTCAAAATCAGCATTTATTTGTTGCGCCACTTCAAGAATACGCTGCTGTATTTCCTCGGGTGATATAAGTGGTTCAAACTCAAGGTCTGCGATTTGTAATTTCATAATGTAAACATACATAATGACAAGCAAATTGCCTCCTTAAACGTTATCTTTGAATATTGCATGACAGATCACCACGTTTATACCCTGCCAAACGGCATCCGTATCCTATTTAAACACTTTCCATCGCCTATCACTCATTGCTGCTTTGTGCTTAACGCTGGCTCACGCGATGAATTACCTAATAAAGAGGGGCTGGCCCATTTTATAGAACACATGCTGTTTAAAGAGACGGAAAGGCGCAACACGCCCCAGATATTGAACCGCCTGGAACTGGTTGGTGCTGACTTGAATGCTTATACCACCAAAGAGTACACCTGCATTCACGCGTCGCTATTAAAACAACATCTGGAGCGTGCAATTGACCTGTTCGAGGATATTCTGTTCCACTCTACTTTCCCGGAGGATGAAATGGAAAAAGAGCGCGGCGTGATACTGGACGAAATAGCATCCTATCAGGACCAACCCGAAGAAGCTATACAGGATGATTTTGAAGAACTGCTATTTACTGACCATCCCATAGGTAACAACATTTTGGGTACACGTGAGTCTGTTGCGGCAGTAACCAAAAACGATATTAAACAGTTCACACTTACTAATAATAACACCCACCAAATGGTATTTGCCGTTTACGGCGATTATGATTTTAAAGCGTTAGTTAAATTGTGTGAAAAATATTTTGGCCCAATTGCCGAGAACAACAACCCAAAGCATAGAATAGCGCCTGAAATTATTAAAAGCGCTTATCATGCTATAAAAAAACCTATCACGCAAACTCATTGTGTTTTAGGTGGCCGGGCTTATCCATCAGCACATAAACATAAATACGGCTTATTGCTGCTTAACAACGTGTTGGGAGGAATGGGAATGAGCAACCGATTAAACCTGGAAATACGCGAAAAGTATGGTATTGCTTATACTATTGAAAGCAATTACACATCCTTAACTGATACCGGCATATTTTCTATTTACTTTGGCACAGATACTGAAAAGACGGAAAAGGCCTTAAAGCTGGTACATAAAGAATTGAAGAAACTTCGTGACAATAAGCTGGGCACAGTTCAATTAAAACAGGCAAAGGAAAAGTTTATTGGGCAGATTGCACTAGCCGAAGAGAACCGCATGAGCTTGATAATATCTATGGCTAAAAGCCTGCTTGATTTTAACCATATTGATACACTGGAGGATATTTTTAACCGGATAAATGAGGTAACCGCCGAAGATTTGCTGGAAATAAGCAATGAAATATTTGATAATGACCGTATGATAACCTTATTATTTGAGCCTAAATAATAAAACTATTACTTTTGTATAATGAAATATCCTATTGTAGCATACGGCGACCCGGTATTAAGGCGCAAGGCCACTTCTATTGAGCCCGATGAGTATCCGCATATTAAAGAGTTAATTGATAATATGTTTGAAACTATGTACGGTGCACATGGCGTAGGATTAGCGGCCCCGCAGGTAGGTTTGTCAATGCGGCTGTTTATTGTAGATGTTAGTCCGTTTGATGATGAAGATCCAGAGCTGAAAGGATTTAAAAAAGCATTCATTAATGCGTGTATTTTAGAAGAGACTGGCGAAGAATGGTCTTTTAACGAAGGCTGCCTTAGCATCCCCGATATTCGCGAAGATGTATCCCGCAAACCGGTTATAAAAATGTCATACTATGACGAGAACTGGAAACACCACGAAGAAACCTTTAATGGAATGGCAGCCCGTGTTATACAGCATGAATATGACCATATAGAAGGTAAATTATTTACCGACAAACTGAGTCCATTGCGTAAACGCCTGATAGAGAAAAAACTGAATGATATTTCAAAAGGCGCAGTAGATGTTGATTATCGCATGAAATTCCCTGCTGCTAAAAAGGGTCGGTAACGGTAAAGAAAGTTAGATATATGCCAAAAAATAAGATATTGGATCATTAGTAAAAAGAGAGCCCCGGTCAAATGACCGGGGCTCTCTTTTGTAATATCTTTTTGATGCCTCCCCCTCTTAAGGGCTCTTATATCTTGTCTCTCACAGCCTTAATTACTCGTACTCGACCTGCTCTTATCGCCATCTGCAATTTGCTTGATCAGGCTGCCCCAGGCTAATGGGTTCAATAGAGGGTTGGTAATAGAGTGCGAGTTTACAATGTTATTGTGAAACTGATTGGCGTTGGCAGATTGTATTTCATGCCCATCTCTTGCCAAAGTATTTTGCGAAGCAAACAATGCTGCTCTACTCACATTTTTCCGGGCTATTTCAAGGTCGTCATCGGCTAACTTTGCCGAAACAAAATCTTTTCTAAACTCATCTGTAGTGGCCCATGGAAACAAACGTACAACCGGTAAGTTGTTTATTTGTGGCTTTATTTTTATCTGCGCGGTGTAGCTTTTATTGGCAACGTTGGCCGGTATAACAACTATTACCGGCGCATAACCAACGGCAGTAAAGCGTAGGGTATCCTGCTCATGCACCACAAAAGAAAAATAGCCCTTATAATTTGCTGCATTAACAGAACCATGATTATTTATATTGGTAATGTTTACAAACGGAACTATCACATTTGTACTATCGGCATTATATATCACGCCTGTAAACTGCACCAGCGGGGTTTCCTTTTTTTGTGCAAAAACGGAGAGTGATGCAAATAAAAAAAATATCCCTATTAACTTTTTCATTAAATCCTTAGTAATAACTACCTGCGCCGCTTAATATTGTTTAAACAAGCAGGCAAAAATACGCTATTGAAAGATTTCAATATGTAATTTAACAAACCTTAACAACTATCTTAAGTTTTCAGGAAGCACGGCATTGGGGTCATCAATATCCGTTAGGTTTATTGCTTCAATACCCATAATTTCCGGTACTGCATTTAATATAGCTTGTTCAATACCCGCTTTAAGCGTCATGATGCTCATTGGGCAAGATCCGCATGACCCCAATAACTTTAACTTAACTATTTTTTCAGGAGTTATTTCTTCTACAGAAACGTTTCCGCCATCTGCCTCTAAATAAGGGCGAATGGTATCTAACGCTGCTTCCACCTGATCTGTTAAACTCATTTTATTAATTTATATAGTAAAGTTATTAATTATTTATTACATTTCTATTATCTGCCATTGCTGCATTACTTATAGAAACCTGTTGAGCTACCCGTCTGGCCATTTCCATAAAAGCCGAGTTCATAACGCCACCCTCTTCAAGCACAATTGGCCTTCCTGCATCGCCAGAGTCACTTATACCCTTTATTAAAGGTATTTCTCCTAAAAACGGCACTTCAAGTGTTTGAGCAAGCTTGTGTCCTCCTCCTTGCCCAAATATGTAATACTTATTTTCAGGCAGTTCTGCCGGAGTAAAATATGACATGTTCTCCACTATACCCAATATCGGCACATTAATAGCATTCATCATAAACATACCTATGCCTTTTTTAGCATCGGCCAAAGCCACTTTTTGCGGTGTGGTAACAATTACCGCACCTGTAACCGGAAAGGTTTGCGTAACTGTAATATGTATATCGCCCGTACCAGGAGGTAAATCTACCACCAGATAATCCAATTCACCCCAGTCGGCATCATTAAACAATTGTTTTACTGCTGTTGATACCATTGGCCCGCGCCAAGGCACTGGTTGGTTAGGATCTGTAAAGAAACCTATTGACAATAGTTTAATACCATATTTCTCAATCGGTTCAATGCGGGTTTTACCATCTACCTGGCTGGCTTTAGGGCGTTCATTCTCCAAGCCAAACATAATAGGGATGGATGGGCCGTAAATATCAGCATCTATTAAACCAACCTTTGCACCCGTTTTAGAAAGCGCCAGCGCCAGATTTACAGCTACCGTAGATTTACCTACACCTCCCTTGCCTGATGCAACCGCTATAATGTTTTTAACACCCGGCACACCGGTGTTCTTTTGCGATGTAACCCTTGATGTCATGTTAACTGTAACCTCAATCTCCTTGCTTATAAAGTGGCCAATGGCATTGCGGCAGG
>JAQBNY010000076.1 GCA_028288315.1 Mucilaginibacter sp. | reverse complement strand
AAAGCGACGTTACAGATGAAATGCCTGGATCATCAACCGGTGGCGATGACGACTTTAAAGAAGAAGATTCATTCAGTCAGCCTAAAAAGGTTTCTGACATTAAATCAAAAACCCCGGTATTGGACAACTTTGGCCGCGACTTAACCAAAGCTGCCGAAGAAGGTAAACTAGATCCAATTGTTGGTCGCGAAAAAGAAATTGAACGAGTATCACAAATATTATCTCGCCGTAAAAAGAACAACCCTATTTTAATAGGTGAGCCGGGTGTTGGTAAATCTGCCATTGCAGAGGGACTTGCCCTGCGTATTGTACAGCGTAAAGTATCACGTGTATTGTTTAACAAACGCGTAGTTACTTTAGATCTGGCCTCATTAGTTGCAGGTACAAAATACCGCGGACAATTTGAGGAGCGTATGAAAGCTGTAATGAACGAGCTGGAAAAATCTCCGGATGTAATTTTGTTTATCGACGAGATACACACTATTGTAGGTGCAGGTGGTGCTTCAGGATCATTAGATGCATCAAACATGTTTAAGCCGGCTTTGGCTCGCGGAGAGATACAATGCATTGGTGCAACTACGCTTGATGAATACCGCCAGTATATTGAAAAAGATGGTGCTTTAGACCGTCGTTTCCAAAAAGTAATGGTTGAGCCTGCTACTCCTGATGAAACTGTTGAAATACTTAACCGTATCAAAGAGAAGTACGAAGAGCACCACGGGGTAACTTATACAGAGGAAGCTATTAACGCTTGCGTTGCTTTAACTACCCGTTACATTACCGACCGCTTTTTACCAGACAAGGCTATTGACGCTTTAGATGAATCGGGCTCACGTGTGCACTTAACCAACATTCATGTTCCGCAGGAAATTTTGGATATTGAGCAAAAAATTGAGCTCATCAAGATTGAAAAGAACAAGGTGGTTCGCAGTCAGAAATACGAAGAAGCTGCCAAGTTGCGTGATACTGAAAAACATTTGTTAGAAGAGCTTGACCAGGCTAAAATTGCTTGGGAAGCCGAGACAAAATCAAAACGTTACACTGTAACTGAAGATAATGTTGCCGAAGTAGTAAGCATGATGACCGGTATACCGGTACAACGTGTTGGCCAGGCAGACAGTGTTAAACTGTTGGCAATGGGCGAAACCATTGGTACCAAAATCATAGGTCAGGAAGAGGCTATTAAAAAGCTTACACGTGCTATACAACGTACACGTGCAGGTTTAAAAGACCCTAAAAAGCCTATTGGCTCATTCATATTTCTGGGCCCTACAGGTGTAGGTAAAACAGAGTTAGCTAAAGAGCTTGCCCGTTTTATGTTTGATACTGAGGATGCCCTGATACAGATTGACATGAGCGAATACATGGAGAAATTTGCTGTATCACGTTTAGTGGGCGCGCCTCCGGGTTATGTTGGGTATGAAGAAGGCGGACAGCTTACTGAAAAAGTACGCCGTAAACCATATGCCGTAGTATTGCTGGATGAGATTGAAAAAGCCCACCCAGATGTATTTAATATACTACTACAGGTATTGGATGAAGGTCAATTAACTGATTCATTAGGCCGTAAGGTTGATTTCAGGAACACCATCATCATCATGACATCAAATATTGGTGCACGCCAGTTGAAAGACTTTGGACAAGGTGTAGGCTTTAGCACAAACGCTAAAACTACTCAGGCCGATGCTCACTCACGTGGTGTTATCGAGAACGCTCTGAAACGTGCTTTCGCACCGGAGTTCTTGAACCGTATTGATGATGTTATCGTATTCAATTCATTAGGTAAAGAAGAGATCTTCAAGATCATTGACATTGAGTTAGGATTCTTATTTGGCCGTGTAAACAGCCTTGGTTATAAGATTGAGCTTACTGAAGCTGCCAAAGAGTTTATTGCCGAGAAAGGTTACGACTCGCAGTTTGGTGCAAGGCCGCTTAAACGCGCCATTCAGAAATATCTGGAAGACCCAATTGCCGAAGAGATTCTTAAAGGTGAACTTACCGACGGCGATACTTTAATGGTTGATTTTGACAAAGAAACCAACGAGATAAAGGTTATCGACAAAAAGAACGAACCCAAACCCGAAGAAGAAGAAAAGAAATAATTCTTCCTCGAAATAGATAATTAAAAAGCCCGCTTGCTTACGCAAGCGGGCTTTTTGTTTTTTTGCTATCAACGGCGCTTTATATAAACTTAGCATTGGCACGGTACTTGGGCAGTTAATGACATTAAAGGCGAAGTGTGAATAGTTGTTTCGTTCAAAAAAAATAACTAATTGGCTGGCTTAGTTAAACCTTTTTATAAAATTTTATTCATATTGTCATAACGGGATCGGATAAACATAATTTAATGCAGATTCTGAACGTTAAAACTTAATAAAATCACCCAATGAAAAAAATTCTATCTATTTTATGCGTAGCTGTAGTAGTGTTATTAACGGCATCGTCGTGCAAAAAAGAAACTGTAGTTGCACCAAACCCCAACTTAACCATTTTAACAAGTGTAAATTCTTCCAGCTGGGTATCAACTGATAATGGCAAAACTTATTCTGCAGAAGTTAGCGTACCTGAACTTGACAGTTATGCCACCGACCATGCAGGTGTATTAGTTTACCTATCGTTTACTAATGGCGTTTGGGAACAGATTCCTGAAGTTTATAATGGCACTACCTTTAGTTATACATACAATGTAGGTAAACTGGTATTGTATGCACAAAACTACGATGGGCTACAAACAACTCCGATCCCTGATAATGCCGGTGTAAAAATTGTATTAGTAGACTCTAATTAAGTTTATTTGATTAATAAAATTTCAGACAAAAAAGGCGCCATACAGGCGCCTTTTTCTATTAAAACTCTTTTTAGTCTTTCTCTTTTGTTCCCTATGTTCCGCTTTTAGCAGAACGGAGCATAGAACAGTTTATTTTTCCATTTGCTCAATAACAGCGGCTGTAACCCCTGTGAAAGAGAAACCACCATCATGGAACAGGTTTTGCATTGTAACCATTTTGGTAAGGTCGCTAAACAAGCTTACACAATAATCAGCACATTGGTTTGCATCAGCATTCCCCAGCGGACTCATTTTTTCGGCATAGTTTATAAAACCGTCAAAACCTTTAACTCCACTACCTGCTGTAGTGCGGGTTGGTGATTGCGACACTGTATTGATACGCACATGTTTTTTAACACCATACTGGTAACCAAAGTTACGTGCTATACTTTCCAGATAAGCTTTGTTATCGGCCATATCATTATAATCAGGAAATACACGCTGGGCTGCAATGTAAGTAAGGGCCACTACTGATCCCCACTCGTTTAAAGCATCCATTTTCATGGCAGTTTGTAATACGCGGTGAAAGCTTAATGCTGATATATCTAATCCCTTGTGGGTAAATTCGTAGTTGTTATCGGTATAGGCAATGCCTTTACGTACGTTAACACTCATACCTATTGAGTGCAATATAAAATCGACACCGCCACCAAAATGCTCCATTGATTTGGTGAACAGGTTGGCAACATCCTCATTGCTGGTTACATCCGCCGGGATAACAGGAGCATTACATTCCTCTGCAAGCTTATTTAGCTCGCCCATACGTAATGCAAGCGGCGAATTAGTTAAAACTATTTCCGCACCTTCTTCAACGCAGCGCTGAGCCACTTTCCAGGCGATAGATTGCTCGTTAAGCGCCCCGAAAATAATTCCTTTTTTCCCTTTTAATAAATTATAAGCCATTGTTTTTAATTTTATAAGTGCGGTAAAGTTATATTTTTTATTTACGATTAAGAATTGCGATTTTTCATTGACCTATATCATCCCTTAATATTTCGTAACCTATAAGTCTGCCATCTTAAGAATTTAGCAACTCCCGGGCATTCTGCAATGCGCTTTCGCCAGGTTTGTCGCCACTCAACATTTTGGCAATTTCTAACACACGTTCATTATCGTCCAGCTTTTTAATGCGGGTATAGGTGGTTGCAGCAGTATCGTCTTTGTAAACAAAATAGTGGCTTTTACCCTTTCCTGCAATTTGTGGCAGATGGGTTATAGTAATAACCTGCAAGTTTTGCGATAAGCGTTCCATTACCTGCCCTACTTTATTGGCTACTTCGCCGCTCACTCCGGTATCTATTTCATCAAAAATAATAGTTGGCAAAGCGGTATATTCTGCAATAATAGATTTAATGCTCAGCATTAGCCTGCTTAACTCACCACCGGATGCTACCTTGCTCATATCTGCCAGGGCATGCCCTTTATTGGCCGAAAACATAAAGCGAATAATATCTACACCCGTCTTAGTGAAATGATCCGAAATTCCAGATGTTCGGAAGTCCGAAGATGAATTTTCTGTCTTACCGACTTGCGGACTCTCTGACTTGCGGACTATTTGCTCTATCTCTAATGCTGAATTACCCATGCCCATTTCAGTAAGGGTAGCCAAAACCTTCTCCTGTATTACCGGGATGGCTTTGGTACGGTTAGCAGAAAGTTCTGCTGCCAGTTTTTCCAAATCCTGTTTATCGGCGCTTATTTGTTTTTGCAATTTCTCTACCGCTTCATCACCAAAAACCGCCTGCTGTATCTTGTCAGATAGGTCCTCTTGTATAGCCAACAGTTCTTCGTTACTGTTAACACGGTGTTTCTTTTGCAGGTTGTACAACAAACTCAAACGAGTGTTCACTTCCTCGGCTCGCGCTTCATCTGTATGTGTCTTCTGATCTAATATTTCTACCTCTGCAGCTATATCTTTTAGTTCAATAAGTGTGCTCTTTAATCGCTCGTGCAGTTCTTCAACCTCGGGGTTAAATTTCTCTATGGCTGATAATTGCTGCCCCGCCTCACGCAACTGGATTATGGCAGATGTTTCGCCCTCGTGCATTAAATAATGAGCGCCTGATAAATTGCGCTTTATCTCTTCTGCGTTATTAAGGGTATATAATTCCTTTTCTAATAACTCTTGCTCGTCATTGCTTATGGCAGCCTTCTCCAGTTCATCAAACTGAAACTGGTAGTAATCAAGATCTGCTTTGGCTTTATCGTTTTGCTCTATCAATTGCTGCAACTGCGTAACTGATTTTTTATACGCACGGAATTTTGATTGATAGATATTTAATAACTCTTGATGCCCTGCCACACCATCAACCACTAATAACTGAAAATCGGGGTCATTAATTTCTTGTGTGGCATGCTGGGAATGAATATCTATTAACCGTTCACCCAAATTTTTTATGAGGGTAAGGTTAACCGGGGTATCATTTATAAAAGCGCGTGATTTACCATCTGCAGATATTTCACGACGCAGTACGGTTTCACCCTCATAGTCCAGGTCGTTTTCTTCAAAAAATGCATTAAGGTGAAACCCGGCTATTTTAAACGAGCCTTCTATAACACATTTTTTCTGTTGATTAAAAAAATAACGACTCTCGGCACGCTGTCCTAATATTAAAGACAAGGCCCCCAGGATAATGGATTTACCTGCGCCGGTTTCGCCGGTAAGAATGTTTAGGCCCTTATCAAAATTGATCTCCAGGTTATCAATCAGCGCGTAATTTTGTATGATTAGCTTTTGAAGCATAAAAAAGTATCCTTTTTTGAGAACCCTAAATTACAAAAAGGATGGTTACTTGTAGGTTTTGATATGCAAAATTGCTAATAAAAATAGCGATGAGCTTTTTAAACTCATCGCTGCCATATATTAATCAATAAAATATTATTACGGTTTTACGGGCGCTTCTGGTGCTGGTGGTGGTGTAACCGGTACTTCTTTAACAGCAGGTGGTGGCGCTATTTCTATTTCCTCTGGTGCAGGGGGCGCAGGAGGCACCTCCTTAATATCTCCGCTATTGTCCCAGTTGTAAACCCTTCTGCTGTTTTTAAACTCTTTTACTTTAGCTTTAAACTCAGGGGTGTTGGTATATGCTTTTAACCTGTCTGTAGCTTGCTTTAGCAATTCTTTTTGCTTTTTAATTTCAGGGTTATCAGCATAAGCGCGCATTTTTTCGCCCATTTTACGCATTTCTTCCTGTTGTTGCTTCATACGCGGAGTGTTAAAGGCCCGGCGCATGCTATCGCCCATTCTGCGCATCTGGTCGCCATCTTTACGCATATCTGCACCATAGTGGTTTCTCATTTCCTCGCCAAGCTTCTTCATTTGCTCGGTTTGCTGTGTTATTTTCGGAGATATATTCTTCTTCAACTCTTCCTGGTACTTTTTGTAATTCTCATCGCTTTCGTCATGGAAATTGTTGTCTTTTATCCCGTATTTCTTCTGCAGCTTAGCATTCATCTCTTTAAATTCTGGTGAGTTAAAATAGGTTTCAACCTGCTTGCCCATGACTTCCATTTGTTTACCAAGCTGCTCCATTTCATTATTCTTCCCACCCCATTTCTTTTCAAAATCGGCACCCAATTTTTCCTGGGCGGCGGTCAGTTCCTTCATTTTGTCGTTGTTGTAAAAAGCTTCTATCTCTTTACCGCGTTTTTCCATATCGGCACTATAGCCTTTAAACACATCGCTCTCGTAATACTTGCTTATTGCATTTGCATGTTTATCTACTTCGGCAGTTAGCTTATCTAATTGCGGGTCTTTTAGTCCTTCGTTGTAATTAAAATTAGTGTTATTGTTACTGTTATAACGGCGCTCAAATTTTTGAACTTTGTAATTGCTTTTAGCGGTAGCCTTTGCAGCAGCTTTGGCTGACTTGGCTTTTACCGCCTTTTTGCGGATGGTATCTGTTAGTAAATTTTCAATGGTTGGTTTGATGGCTTTTACAGATATTTTGCCTTGTGCAATTTCAGGATTAAGTAATGCCATGCAGCCAACACCTATAGTTAATATTAGCATAGCCACTAATGTTGGGCGTATGCTAATGGTTTGTTTTTTAGTTTTCATGATACGTTCAATTCGGTTTAATAAATGATACTTTTTGCCTGTTACAGCTAGCGCTAACTGTAACTCATTTTGGCGGGTTTGTTCTAATTTAAATAAGGCCTTTGCATATATAACAGGGTTTTGCGTAGTATCAACCACTAAATCGTCGCAGCAATTTTCGCGCTCTTCCCCAATTATTTTATTTATAAGTAGTACACATGGGTTAAAAAACAGCAAGGAGGTTATAACCTGCTGGGCAAGGTTTACCAGGTAATCGTTACGTTTAATGTGAGCCAGCTCATGCATCAATATTGCCTCTATCTCCTCTTCAGACAGATAGGTTGACAGCGTGAACGGCAACAGGATCACCGGTTTAAAATAGCCCACTATGCAGGGCACATCAACCATTTTGCTTAAGCCAACTCTTACTTTTTGAGCAATGTTGAATTTCTCTGCAAAGTGGCTTATTTGCCGTTGGAGTATCACATCAATGCTCATGGTTTGTTTTATAGCATTGATTTTTTTACGGGCCATTACTAACCGGCCGGCATTTGTTAATAAACCTGCAACGTATAATAGAGTGATATATGGCAGATACTCTTCTATACTATAATAATAGCGCATGCTTTGATCATTAAGCTGCCTAATGTTAGCTGGCAGCTCAAGCATTAGCGGCATGTTAGCCATGTTGGTTGGTTTTACAGCCAGCCAGTTATATATCTGTATTTCATTTACCAGGGTATAGGCAAACCAACCGGTTATGGCCAGCAAGCTGCATACGGCCAGCAGGTATTTTTTAGACGAGGATAATCCCCCCAATAAAACCAGTGCTAATCTTAAAAGAAAATAAATTAGCAATCCCTGCCACAACGAGTGGATGATGGTGATACCTAAAACCTGGCTAATGTTATACAATATATTTTCCATGGCTGTAAATGTTTTTATTTATCAAACTGCTTTAAATAGTCTTTTATAGCGTCTATTTCGTCTTTTGATGCACGGTGCTGGCCTAAGGCCTGTATCACAAGATCAGATGTTGAGCCTTTAAACACAGTGGAAATAATTTTATCTAACGCACCTTGTTGAGCCTGCTCGCGAGTGATGAGTGCTTTGTATAAATGGCTCTTAGCATCGGTATTACGTTCCACCAGGCCTTTTTCATGCATTATTTGCATCAGCTTTAAGGTAGTGGTGTAACCAGCCTCTTTGTTCTTAGCCAGCTCTTCGTGCACATCGCGAACGCTGCACTGTCCCTTTTTCCAAATTACCTGTAATATTTCCAGTTCGCTTTCTGTCGGTTTTAAATCCATGTTGTTTTCTTGTTATACGAATTTCTTCGTACAAATATCTACGATAGTTTTCGTATATCAAAATAAAAAGTAAAATATTTTATTTTTTAAAGTTTTTGCCACAGAGAAAAGCTCATTATTACAAAATAAAGTCTTTGTGTTTTAATAACTCTGTAGTTAAATAATAGACGATGCGTATTTTAAAACGTTACAGTTAAACCGCTTTAATGTCATTTATTTTATCATTTTATCATATAAACTCCCTCACCGTTTATATTTGCGGCACATTTATTTACTATGGAAATTTTTGCTTTGGGTGAAGGCTCGTATTCGGTTGATGCTACTAAAAAATTTATTCCTTTTAATCCTGAAACAGATAACAGGAAAGACCGCCCGGGCTCGCTGTTCATCCACGTAAATCCTTTTTTAATAAAAACTACTGACGACTTGATACTGCTGGATGCCGGTTTAGGTTATAAAGATACCCGCGATGAATTGTTGCTTCACCAGCATATCCGTAATGCGGGATTTGACCCGGATGATGTAACATTAGTTTTGATGTCGCACCTGCATTATGATCACTCTGGTGGGTTGGTTGTTGAACGCAATGGCAAATTGGAGCCCAGTTTTCCTCAGGCTACACATGTTATACAGCGCGAAGAATTTGAGTTTGGTTTATCAGGTAAATCATCATCTTACCATGTAGAGATTTTTGAAGCGTTACAAAGCAGCGCCAAAATTGATTTTGTTGAAGGCAGCGGCGAATATAAACCGGGCATCAATTATGAACTATCAGGCGGGCACAGTAAATTTCACCAGGTGTTTTGGATAGATCTTGAAAGCAAGAAAGTTTTTTTTGGTGGCGATGAGCTACCCGAGCCTGAGCAGCTAATAAGAAAGTTTGTAGCAAAGTATGACTACGATGGACAAAGAGCTTCTGAGTTAAGAGTACAGTATGGCAAAAAAGCTGCTGTGGATGGAGATATATGCCTTTTTTACCATGCAAGAACAACACCTATAGGTACCGTTACATATAAAGATGAAGTGTTTGCGATAACGCCTGCTTAATACTCTTCTACCTCAAAAAGTTCCTTTATTTTTTCAACATTAAGCGGTTTAGATATAAAATCTTTTACCAGAGGATATGAGCGCGCTTTGTTAATATCATTACTGAACACAGATGATGAAATGATATAAATTTTACTCTTGCCTAAAGGATCAAGGTTAAGGCGTTTATATTCGTCTAAAAACTCCCATCCATTCATTACTGGCATGTTAATATCCAGCAAAATATAATCGGGCAGTTGTGCAGGGTCTTTCTGTTGAATTTCAGCAAGTTGATCAATAGCAAATTTGCCATTCAGGCAGGCCATAATCTCAGTATTTAACAAAGCCTTCTTTATCAATTTAATAGAAATAAAGTTGTTTATTTCGTCATCATCAACCAATAAAACACTTACTGTTTTGCTGTTACTAGAGTTCATATGTATACTTTATACGGATGTGTAAATTAAAAGGTTGTTCTCCTACAGGTTGTAAACAAAGAATTTTATATGTTATTTCTCTAATTCATCAATGTTAAAATTCGTAATCTAACCCAGCTTTATACAGCCTCACTTTATAGCTTTCAAAGCAAACTACGAATATGAATGTATAGATTAAAAAGTCAATATAGGTGTAATCATAATAACTTACTATACTGGTAATAAAAAAAGCCGGTGACATGAACTCTCACCAGCTTTTTTATTACCTTATTATACATCTGTATATTTATGCATCTGCACATTTATTTATCTTCATGTTCCGTATTCAGGTGTTGATACTTCACTTTCTTCAAACTCATAATCTGTTAATGGAGGACATGAGCAGATAAGGGTTCTGTCGCCATAAGTATCATTTACCCGACCAACCGACGGCCAGAATTTGTATTGAGCCACATAAGGCAGAGGGAATGCCGCTTTTTGGCGGGTATATGGATGCTCCCATTCATTAGCTGTAATTACAGCGGCTGTATGCGGCGCATTCTTTAACGGATTGTCCAATTTATCGGCCAAGCCATTTTCAACATCCTCAATTTCATTACGGATAGAGATCATAGCATCGCAGAAACGATCAAGCTCATGTTTTGGTTCTGATTCTGTTGGCTCAACCATTACCGTGCCCGCAACCGGGAACGATACTGTTGGCGCGTGGAAACCATAATCCATTAAACGTTTGGCAATATCAGTAACCTCAACACCAAATGCTTTAAATGAACGGCAATCTAATATCATTTCGTGAGCACAACGGCCTTTGCTGCCGGTGTATAATACACTATAATGATCTTTTAAGCGCGTTTTAATATAATTGGCATTCAGGATTGCGTAACGGGTTGCATTGGTTAAACCGTCGCCACCCATCATGGCAATATAAGCGTGTGATATAATTAATATAGATGCAGACCCCCATGGTGCGGCAGATACTGCATGAATAGCTTTACCGTTATCAATATCAACCACAGCATGGCCCGGTAAGTAAGGAACCAGGTGTTTAGCTACACCTATAGGGCCCATACCAGGGCCGCCACCACCGTGTGGTATACAGAATGTTTTATGCAGATTTAAGTGGCAAACATCGGCGCCAATATTGGCCGGACTTGTTAAGCCTACCTGCGCATTCATATTAGCGCCATCCATATAAACTTGCCCGCCGTTTTGGTGAATGATCTCGCATATCTCAATGATAGACTCCTCAAACACACCGTGAGTAGACGGATAAGTTACCATCAGACATGATAATTCGTTTTTGTATTGCTCAGCCTTAGCTTTCAAATCGGCAACATCAATGTTACCATTATCGTCACATTTAACAACCACTATCTTCATACCTGCCATAGCTGCTGATGCAGGGTTGGTACCATGTGCTGATGATGGTATTAAAGCAATGTTACGGTGGTTATCGCTCCTATCGTTATGATAAGCACGAATAACCATTAAGCCAGCGTACTCGCCTTGTGCGCCTGCATTTGGCTGTAAGCTCATGGCTGCAAAGCCGGTGATCTCGCTTAACCATTTGTTAAGCTCATCAAATAACTGCATGTAACCGCCAACCTGGTCAGTTGGTGCAAATGGATGCATTTTGCTGAACTCAGCCCAGGTAACCGGCACCATTTCAGTTGTGGCATTCAGTTTCATGGTACATGATCCTAACGCGATCATGGAGTGGCAAAGCGAAAGATCTTTAGCCTCAAGCGATTTAATGTAACGCAGCATTTCATGTTCTGAATGATGCGAATTAAATATGCCATGAGTCAGGTAATCTGAAGTACGCTGCAGTTCTGTTGGAATAATGCCTTCAACACTGTTTTTCAACTCATCATAATTGGCATCTGTTAAAGTTTTGCCTTTAACTTTTGCAAACAGGCGCACCAGGGTTTTTATATCTTCAGGAGATGTAGTTTCATCAATAGAAATGGTTACCACATTACCATTATAATTTAAGTTGGCCTCATTGTTTAAAGCTTCTGAATGAACAGATCCACTTAGTTTACCCAAATCAAACTTAACTGTATCAAAATAGGTTTCGTTCAATTGCTCATAACCCAGTTCTTTTAATGCCGATGCTAACAAAACAGTTAGACCGTGTATCCTTTCGGCAATTAGCTTTAATCCTTTAGGACCATGGTAAACGGCATACATGCCAGCCATAATTGCCAGTAATGCCTGGGCGGTACAAATATTTGAGGTTGCTTTATCTCTGCGGATGTGCTGCTCACGAGTTTGTAATGCCATACGCAAGGCATAATTACCTGCCGAGTCAATAGTTACTCCTATGATACGGCCGGGAATAGAGCGCTTGTATTCTTCTTTAGTAGCAAAAAAAGCGGCATGCGGCCCACCAAAGCCCATTGGTACGCCAAAACGCTGACTGCTACCTACAACAATATCAGCACCCCATTCACCCGGAGGAGTTAACAGAACAAGGCTCATCAAATCGGCAACAACAGTTAATTTAACACCTTTTTCATGCAGGGCCGATGCAAAATCAGTATAGTTATAAACCGCACCGCTACCAGCAGGGTATTGAACAATTGCACCAAACATTTCGTCGGTTAATTCAATATCGCGGTGATTGCCAATTTGCAACTTAATACCGTAAGGCTCAGAGCGGGTCTTTAAAATATCAATGGTTTGAGGGAATACTTCTTCCGAAACAAAAAACACATTGGCTTTTTGATTTTTACGCAGGCTGTATTGCATAAACATAGCCTCGGCAGCAGCGGTACCTTCATCTAATAATGATGCATTGGCAATTTCCATTCCGGTTAAATCAATAACCATGGTTTGGAAATTTAGCAGCGCCTGTAAACGGCCCTGTGCAATCTCGGCCTGATAAGGAGTATATTGAGTATACCAACCCGGGTTTTCTAAAATATTACGTTGTATAACGCCCGGTACTATTACATCATAATAACCCTGGCCAATGTATGATTTGAAAACTTTGTTTTTTGAAGCTGTTTGTTTAAGCGTGTTCAGATAGTCAAATTCGCTTTTGGCAGCTGGTAAATTCAGCGGATTTTTCAATCTAATCCTTGCCGGCACGGTCTCATCTATCAGTTCATCAAGCGAATTAACACCGATAATCTTTAACATTTTTTCGGTATCTGCCTGGTTTGGCGCTATGTGCCTTTGCTGGAATTTTTCCTGGTAATCTATGTTCAGCTTCATGAAATGGGTATTCCTTAAAATTTAGGCAAAGGTACAATATTAGGTATTGAATAACAATTGAGTTATATTATAGTGACAATGGTTTTACAAGTAAAGCAGCAATAGTTATACGGCCAACTGGCGCAGGTACATTTGCACCGTATTTTCTAACCCGTAATATAAAGCATCACTTATTAAGGCGTGGCCTATGCTTACCTCATCAAGCGTGGGAATATTTTCAGCAAAATATTTCAGGTTCTGTAAGTCAAGATCATGCCCGGCATTAATGCCTAAGTCCGCTTTTTTCGCAGCTTCGGCAGCTTTTACATAAGGTGCAATAGCCTCTTCGCGGTTAGTGGTATAGTTATGGGCATAAGCTTCGGTGTATAGTTCAATACGGTCAGTGCCGGTAGTAGCAGCAGCTTCAACCATATTAATCACCGGGTCAACAAAAAGTGAAACGCGTATCCCGGCATTCTTAAATATCTTTATTATATCTTTTAAATATTGCTGGTGTGTAATAGTATCCCAACCATGATTTGAGGTTATCTGTCCCAATGCATCCGGTACTAATGTAACCTGCTCGGGTTTGCTGGCCAAAACCAGGTCTATAAATTTTTGTTCCTGGCAATTACCTTCAATATTAAATTCAGTGGTCACAATTTTTTTCAGATCGAAAACATCGGCATATCGAATGTGCCTTTCATCGGGCCTTGGATGTACAGTGATGCCCTGTGCGCCAAAACGCTCACAATCTTTTGCAACCTGTACCAAATTGGGGTTATCGCCCCCGCGTGAATTACGCAGGGTGGCTATTTTATTGATATTGACAGATAATCGCGTCATGGCAGTAGATGTTTTGGGCAAATATCATTATTCCATCAATAACAATTAAAACATTTTTATGATTGCTTATCACTTTAACCTTGTTTTACAAGTTGAAGTCAACAGTATAAAGCAAGAAAGCCCCGATAAATCGGGGCCTTCTAATATAGTAGTAAATCCTATTTAAGCGGCGGGAATTTCGCACTGCCAAATATACTTTTTTCGGCTATGAAGTGAATGAAACACACGAAATAATTCAGCGTGACGAAAAAGATATAAGACAAAGGGACATGGCTCTCACCATATCCCTTTGTCTTATATCTTTCGTCTGAAAGATTAGTATCTGTAGTACTCCGGTTTAAACGGACCATCTACTGTTACGCCAATGTACTCAGCCTGGTTTTGGTCTAAAACTTCCAGTTCAACACCAATTTTTTCTAAGTGTAAACGGGCAACTTTCTCGTCCAAATGCTTAGGTAAGGTATATACTTTGTTTTCATAAGCACCGCCATTTGTCCAAAGCTCAATTTGAGCCAAAGTTTGGTTGGTAAATGAGTTACTCATTACAAAGCTTGGGTGGCCTGTAGCACAACCTAAGTTTACTAAACGGCCTTCGGCTAAAACAATAACATCGCTGCCATCAATAGTATATTTATCTACCTGTGGTTTAATTTCAATTTTGGTATTGCCATAAGCCTTATTTAACCAGGCCATATCAATCTCGTTATCAAAGTGGCCAATGTTACAAACAATAGCTTTATCTTTTAATGCACGGAAGTGTTCTTCACGCACAATATTCATATTACCTGTTGCAGTAACTATAATATCAGCCTCGGCTATAGCGGTTGAAAGCTTTTTAACTTCAAAGCCTTCCATAGCAGCTTGCAAAGCGCAGATAGGGTCAATTTCGGTAACGATAACACGTACTCCAGCATTACGTAAAGAATCTGCAGAACCTTTACCTACGTCGCCATAACCACAAACAACACCAACTTTACCAGCCATCATAACATCAGTAGCCCTGCGAATAGCATCAACCAATGATTCGCGGCAACCATATTTATTATCAAATTTTGATTTGGTAACTGAATCGTTGATATTAATAGCCGGAACTAACAATGTACCTGCTTTCATACGCTCATATAAGCGGTGTACACCTGTAGTAGTTTCTTCAGATAAACCTTTAATGCCTGCAACCAGTTCAGGATAACGGTCAAATACCATATTGGTTAAATCGCCGCCATCATCTAAGATCATATTTAACGGTTTGCGATCTTCGCCAAAAAATAAAGTTTGCTCAATACACCAGTCAAATTCCTGCTCGTTTAAACCTTTCCAGGCATAAACCGAAACACCCGCAGCAGCAATAGCAGCAGCAGCATGATCCTGGGTTGAGAATATATTACATGACGACCACGTAACTTCGGCACCAAGCTCAATCAGCGTTTCAATTAAAACAGCAGTTTGAATAGTCATGTGTAAACAGCCTGCAATACGCGCCCCTTTTAATATTTTAGACGGACCATACTCTTTACGCAGAGCCATTAAACCTGGCATTTCTGCTTCGGCCAATTCTATTTCTTTGCGACCCCAAGCCGCAAGTGAAGGATCCTTCACTTTACTTTTTACGTACGTAGTCTCTACTGATGACATATTTATTTAATTTTTACAAAAGTAATGATTATAAATATTTTAATGAAATCGGCCAAACTGGTTTACATGTTAAGATTATTTATTAGAAATAACTGTTTTACAGATAATTATCTTTTATAATTGCACCCTATGTTGCCATTATAATCAATCTCTTGTGCTATAATTGTATAAGTAGATGGCTTTATTGCCTCATTAAATTTAATAGTTGCATGCCCGGCTTTAATAAGAGCAACAGGCATATAAGGAAGATTAGGTAATTGGTTTACAAGGCATAAGGTGAGGAATAATTGCCGTAAACAAAAAAGCGATGGACTAACACCCATCGCTTTTTGAAATGCAAATAAATAATATTGTCATTATATGAATCTGTTATGTTGCAGGTTCACTTTTACCATTATTACTATATATATTTTGAGCCATAGACAAGTTTCCTTTATAAAAACCACCTGATTCTACTTGGAGGGTACTGGTCTTTATTTCCCCTGTAATTTTACCTGTACTTTTAATTTCAAGGGAGTGTGCGTTTATATTACCATTTACAGAGCCATAGGCAATCATTTCTTTAGTAATAATATTCCCATTGATCACTCCTTTCTCTCCAAGTATTAAACCCTCTTCAATAGTTACATCACCGGTAACTTGTCCCTCAATACGAACATAAGCAGATGCTTTTAGGTTACCATCTACAATGCAGCCTTCGCTAATAAGTGTTGATATTTGCTGATCAAGCATGTCTCTGTTTTTTTTCGGAAAAAAGGCCATTTGTATTTAATTGTTGTTTAATGTTAAAAATTTAACCGGATTTACAGGCTTCCCATTTCTTCTAACCTCATAATGTAAATGTGCCCCTGTAGAACGGCCTGTTGAGCCTACCTCTCCAATAACCTCCCCTACTTTTACCTCCTGCCCTACTTTTACATCAATATGGGAAAGGTGTCCATATAGCGTTTCAAAATCACTCATATGCTTAATAATAATGCAATTGCCATATCCACCATACCAACTGGCATGTACTACTCTTCCATTAGCGGTACATTTAACCGCATCGCCCTTTGATCCTTTAAAATCAATACCGGGATGATACTCGGCATGCTCTGAATTAAATGGATCACCACGATAACCAAATACCGAGGTCATAGAGCTTAGTCTTGGATATCCCATTGGCACAAAGGCTATTGTCCTTACCATACGGGATAAATACTCATCATAAAGCGAATACTGCTCGTTAGCTGATAATTTGGGTTCTTCAGTACCACCTCCAACACCTTTAACTGAAAAACCTTTTAGTCCGCGTTTACTTAAATAATCATTTATCTTTTTCAATTTGGATTGAATAGACTGAATATAAGTATAGGCTGTATTGGCCGGGGCGGCAGTATTTTCCTTAGGAACATATACAACAGCCGGTGGGACTTGTTCTTTCAATTTTTTAAGTTGCACAAGCAACTGCTCTTTTTCCTGTAACTGCTTAGTATTTTGTGTGTTTAAATATATAACCAAAGCCGAAAGGGTTGCAATTACACACACAATTGAAACCACATAATGTTTTACCCGTTTTAAATGACTGGTTTTTACCTGTAATGTCTTGGTTTGTTGATTTTTATCAACTATAATAATAGTACTAAAATTTGTACGTTTTAGATTCATCTTAGTTTAATTAATTAGGGTATTCAAGCGCTAAAAACCGGATCTAATTTAATATTTTAAAAAAATTAAGATCCTAAGCCTAATTTGTAACTTTACCTTCCTTATACGGAATCGTCAGCAAAATGTTATTATTCCATTTTGGAAAATTTACCTGTCAATGATTTGTTACCTTTGTATTTAATTTATTTTTAAAATTATGTACCCAGAATATTTAGTCGCCCCAATGCGGGAAGACCTAACCAAAGTTGGTTTTGAAGAATTAAAAGATGCACAATCAGTAGAGCAAGCCATAAAAAGCGAAGGTACTGTATTTGTAATGGTTAATTCGGTTTGTGGTTGCGCTGCTGCTAATGCACGCCCTGCGGCTAAAATAGCTTCACAAAACGAAAAACACCCTGATAGATTGGTAACTGTTTTTGCGGGTATGGAAAAAGAAGCAGTTGATGCAGCACGTAATTTAATGTTACCTTACCCTCCATCTTCGCCTTCAATGGCTTTATTTAAAGATGGTAAATTAGTACACATTATTGAGCGCCATCAAATTGAAGGCCGTCCTGCACAAATGATTGCAGACAACCTTATAGGCGCTTTTGATCAGTACTGTTAATTTAAGAGATAAGAACCAAGAGACAAGACTTGGTCTACAAAAAAGGTCCGGCATTAATTGTACCGGACCTTTTTGTATGCTTACTTTCTTCTTGTTTCTTAATTCTTGACTCTTTCTTACAATTCCTTCATCTTCACATTCCTGTAATTCACATCAAAGCCATGATCCTGCAGCAGTATGTGTCCTTGTGGTGCTTCGCCAAAATCTTTCCATACCTTAAATTTACTAATGGCTACCAGGTCGCGGAATTCTTTTGAGCCACGCTCGTACTCCAATACTTTTATACCGTTTAAATAATGCTCTACATGGTTGTTTGGATAAACAACCACTCTGCCAGTATTCCATGAACCTATAGGATGTACAAACCTTGCCTGCTTTTTAGCGGTTATCAGGTCATATAATGATGCCAGTGTTCGGTTACCATCACGGCCCAGTTTGGCATCAGGGTGTACGGCATCATCCAATACCTGGTACTCTAAACCAATAGCCGAGCCCGTTGTTTTCTCAGACAAGGTTACAAAATACTTTAAACCACTGTTGGCGCCTTTAGACATCCGGAACTCAAAAGACAGATCAAACGCTTTAAACTGGTCATTAGTAATAATATCTCCGCCATTTGCAGATTCGCCCCCTGCAAAACCCAGCACACTTAGCATACCGTCTTTTACTTCCCAGCCTTTTGTTGGGAAAGCCATAGAAGTTGCACTTCGCCAGCCAGTGTTGGTTTTGCCATCAAACAATAGTTTCCAGCCATCTTGTTTTTCGTATGCTGATAGTGTGTTTTTCTCCAGGTTCACTACGTAAATACCTTTAGCAAATGGCTCTGGCCTTAAATTAGTAGTTTTAATACGGATATTTTTAAAAAACACTTTTTTGCCTGCCTGCCCGGCGTCATTAATAGCATGTACTTGTAACCCTATAAAGCCTTTACTGTCAACAGTATCTACAACATAAGCGGTAGCTACACCATTTATCCATGTTTTGGTGGCATTACCAATACATTCAATTTTAATATGGTTAAACGCACCATTTTTCCAGGCAGATTTTGCTTTGGCATTTAGCTCCATTGGGTATAACCAGTCGCGGCGGCCTTCATCATAAATACCACCGGTCCACTGCCTTTGGCTTGGGTCAATCTCGCATTGGCGGCCGTAAACCAATCCCTTGCCTTCATGCCCGGCAGGGTTATAATGGCTATGCACTTGTACACCTGAATTGGTAAGCGTACTGTCAGTTTCTACATCCAGTTCTAAAATAAAATCACCATACTCCTTTTCGGTCACTAAAAAAGTATTGCCACTGTTGAGCACGGCAGTGCCGGTGATGCCGCCATTTTCGGCTTTGTATTCTGCCTTGCCAGCCAGTACCTTCCAGCCTTGCAGGTCTTTTCCATTAAATAAATTAGTATAACCGTTTGTTTGTGCCGATGCGCTTTGAATGCCGGCAATTGCTGTTAAAGCCAGTAAAAGTGTTTTTAGGTTCTTCATATATTTATTAGTTGATGAGTTAAACTTTCAGGTTCCAACCGGGCGCGTATTCACGGCTCCATAGTTTGGTGGCTTCGGCATCGTTCATGATATGGCCGTTTTGTTTGGAGAGCCTTTATAAAAGGCAGATACTGATAAACCTGTGCCCACTAAAAAACTGGTGCCCGTAACAGCCTCGTTTTGAATGAATCGTCTCCTTTGCATAATAAAAATAGGTATTGGTTTTGTAAATATAGTAAACCACACCAAACCTCACTAAAAGCAACGAACTTTTTTATGCAACAATGCTGTTAAAAATCAAAAGATTAAGACGAATGTAATTTAGTTACCTTCCCCTCTCTTACTCACTCCTCAAACCCTTTACCGGGTTAGCTACCGCAGCTTTTATAGCCTGAAAACTTATCGTTGCAAGTGCAATAATTATTGCAACAAGTCCGCCAGCAGCAAATAACCACCAACTGATGTTGATGCGATAAACATAATCCAGCAGCCATTGGTGCATGTAATACCATGCAACGGGTGTAGCAATCGCAAAAGCAATTGCAATGAGTATGATAAATTCTTTTGAAAACAAATAAACGATATTGCCTGCAGTAGCACCAAGTACTTTACGGATACCAACCTCTTTTATTCTCTGCACTGCCATGAATGAGGCTAAACCATACAGCCCAAGACAGCTAAGGAATATCGCTATTGCTGCAAAAATTTTATACAACTGTGCTAATTGATTTTCCTGTTTGTAAAAACTTTCAATTTTATCATCAAGAAACCTGTGTTCATAAACAAAATCGGGGAATGTTTGCTCAAATAATTTTTTAACAGATTGCATGGTAGAAGAAATGTTTGTTGTTGCAAGTTTTATTCCGGCCTGGTTGTACATTGTGTTGTTTGTGGTAATAAGCAATGGTGCAAGATCATGGCGAAAAGATCTGTCATTAAAATCTTTCACCACACCAACAACCGGGCATTTTATTTTATCGCCCCATATACTTATTTCTTTATTCAATATTTCGT
>JAQBNY010000059.1 GCA_028288315.1 Mucilaginibacter sp. | reverse complement strand
AACATAAGCCTGGTGATGTTTACCATGGTGAATTTCCATAGTAGCTTTATCAATATGTGGTTCCAGTGCATCGGTAGCGTAAGGTAACGCCGGTAGTGTAAATGCCATAATATTTAAAATTTAAGGTTAAACAAAATCGTGATGAACAAATATAGGTGTTGTATGTAACTTTTATTCTAAAATGAATGTCATTTATATTGTCTGAATCAGAATTTTCAGGATTTGTAAATTTTCGGAATCCTGTTCATTCTTGAATTTTGAAAATTCCGGTTATTTCCTTTTACTTTTAAAAAAATCCTTTACCAATTGGGCACATTCATTTTCGTGAATGCCGCCGGTTATTAATGTTTTAGGGTGGGTAATAGATTGATTAAGCCTGCCGAAACCCAGCCGGGTATCATATGCGCCAAAAACTATCCGCCCTATCTGGAACCAGTACGATGCACCGGCGCACATTACACAGGGCTCAAGGGTAACATATAAAGTGCATTCTGGTAAGTATTTACCACCCAGATAGTTGGCTGCCGCTGTTAAGGCCTGCATTTCGGCATGTGCAGATACGTCGTTAAGCCGTTCGGTTAAGTTATGCCCCCGTCCAACAATTTGCCCTTTACAAACCACCACGGCACCAATAGGTATCTCATCTTCCTTAAGGGCAAAACGCGCTTCTTTCAAAGCCTCGTTCATAAAAAACTCATCGGGAGATAGGGCTGGCTGCTCTTCGCCAAAAGTATAATACCTCATTATATTAATTTACTGCCGTTGGGCACAGGTCTGTCAATAACAGTTAAAACAATGTCGCCGCTCTCATCGGCAAGGCCGGTCACCAAAAATTCCGACATGAAATTAGCGATCTGCTTTTCAGGAAAATTGATCACCCCTAATATCTGCTTGCCGGGAAGTTCTTCCCGGGTATAATGCTTTGTAATTTGCGCGCTTGATTGCCTGATACCATACGGGCCAAAGTCTACTTTTAATTTATAAGCCGGCTTCCGAGCCTCCGGAAAATCGGCAACTTCCAAAATGGTACCGGCGCGCAGTTCTACTTTTTCAAAATCGTTCCAGGTGATCGTCTCCATGTGGCAAAGGTATAAATGATAAATGTTTTGAATGTGATGTTCCCAAGATTTTAATTTTACAAAAAACACAGGTCGCACCGAGTAAAAACCCACATAAAAATTGCAGAAAATTGCACAAAACTGTATCTTTTTGCACTAAATCCGTATTTTTTTTGATGATTTTTAATTGATCAGTTTCCCGCTTATATCAACTGCTCTTGAAAAGGGATTTAAATATTTATTGGCAAGCACGGCAAATTCGCGGCGGGTAACCGGGCGCTTAACATCAAAATCAGAGGTGAATTTAAATTTGGTTTTCCAGGCGCTCTGCATTACTTTTTGCAATACCACAGGGTCGGCAAGGGTCATTTCGCTAATGTAAGATATCAGGTTACCAACGGTAAATAATTCTGCAGGTTTAATTCTATTAAACCACAAAAATGATCTTGCATAGATCTCATTCAGAATAGGTTGAATATCCGGAGTGTTTACCGTAGTATCCGGACAAAACAATACCTGGGCGCTATTTCCATTAACTTTTTGAATGCCTTTTATTAAGCCGGTAACACCGACTTGTTGTATGGCCCTGAAGGATGGATCAGACCGGGGAATATCAGCAAAAGGCATAAGTATTCCTTTAAAATCGAGTATCTCGCTTTGTATTACTCTAACCTTTAGGTCTTTAGTAGTTGTTTTAAAGAATGCGCAGTAAGCCGCGGTTGCGCCAACACCTTGTCCTAAAGTCATTTGTACTGATGGATAGGTGATACTGCCATTTACCAGGTGCGTAACTGACAGCGCTTTTTCGGTCACCAGTAAATTCTCAATATCCTTCACTACTATAGCCCCTAACGGGATACTATAACCTGGGAAAGGCGGATATTTAATTTTTGGCGCTCCCGGTGTAATATAATGCTGACCCGGTGTAGCATCACCAACTCCTATAGAAGTACGGTATAATTGCGAACCACGATTGTAGGGTGTATAAACGTCATCCAAAACCATTCTTACTAAGCCTGTTACCCTGCCATTCTCACGAATAAAAGGTATATATGGCAAATGATCAGGCGTAGGGAAATCGTCACTTACCGACAGGTTTTTATAGCCCAATTCTGTTTGCAGATAATAAATTAACCCAAGGGTATGCAGCCTGGCCAACTTGAAGGTTTTTTCCCTATTCTCGGGCTTGAGGTCCTCAGCAGTAACTGAATATTGGTTGGCACAATCGCTCCATTTAATCATATACTTATCATTTATCAACCTTCCCGAGGCCAATAGTTGTTTAATATCCGCTTTTTTGAGGCAGGCGTATTTCCCGGCGTCGTAACCTTCAGGTTTGGCAATAGTGCGGTCAGCGGCGCGGCCGTAATCTTTTAATATAGCTATGTAATTAATGTCCTGTATCTGATTGGTAGCGTTCTCCGGAGCTAAAGCCTCCCCGGTATCCTTCCTGCTATCAAATCCCGATGTAAATATTGCGTTGGCTTTTGCAGCAACGTCGCCTAATTCGGTAGCATCCACAATAACTTTTGCCTTTATTACATCAGTTTTTCCATTCTGAGTTATACCTACTTCCCAGCCTGTACCATCCTTTTTTATAGTGGTAAAAGGTGTGTTCATTTTAACAGTTAAATTTTTAACCGTATCCGTGATTTTTTTAAGGATAGCAGCCCCAGTGTAAGGCTCAAACTTTAAAATGGCATTTCGGGTAGTATCGTAACCAAGCCTGTTTTTATAAAAATCAACAATCCTGCTTCTAAACTCCCCGTATATACCGGCCGATAAATTGCGGTTTGCATCTACAATGCACATTCCGCCCGAGGTCATGCTGCCACCCAGCCAGGGGCCCTGTTCTATCAGCATAGTTTTTACTTTACTGCGTGCACTTTGTATAGCTGCAGAAACGCCGCTTGCACCGCCGCCAATAACCAGCACATCGGTCTTGATAGTTTCGGCATAGGTTAATGAACAATTGAGAGCAAACAGCAGCGCAAGTAACTTTTTTATCATTCGATTAATAAAATAACAACAAAACGCTAATTTAGTCCAAAAGCTTATGCAATTGTTAAATTATTAGACGTTAAATAAATAAAAACATGACAGACGAACAAATGCGTTATCCGATAGGGAAATTTGCACCACCGGTAACCTATATTAACGAAGATATAACCCGCTGGATAGACGAGATACACACCCTTCCGGGTAGAATAAGGAATGCTATAATAACGTTGACTGATGCGCAGTTGGATACGCAATACCGCACAGGCGGATGGACGCTGAGGCAGGTAGTGCACCATGTGGCCGATAGTCATATGAACTCGCTTATGCGTTTTAAACTGGCATTAACCGAGGACAACCCTACTATAAAACCTTATGACGAAGCCGGTTGGGCCATACAACCCGATTACCGCCTGCCGGTTGAACCATCTCTAAAAATGCTTGAAGGTATCCACCAGCACATGGTAGCCCTTTTTGAAAGTTTTACCGAAAATGAATGGAACCGGACTTTTATACATCCGGCAACGGGTAGTATTATACCGCTTAAAAAGAACCTTGCCCTGTATGCATGGCATGGCAACCATCATTTGGCGCATTTAACAGAAACGATAAAGAAGTTTTAAAAGAGGGGCAATCAAGCGAGAACTGGCTGGTCATCATATTCATTATGTGTTTGGAAGTATCGCGGTGCATATCTTCCATCTGCATATGGTCATGCTTCATGGGTTTCTTAGGTGTGGTATCTTCTTGCATATGTTGCATATGATCCATCTGCTGCGCATAGGTAGCGGCAGCAGTTGTCATCAGTATAACAATTAATAAAATATGTTTTTTCATTGAGAAGATTAAAGAGTAAAAAAGTTGTATTCAAAACGTATTAAATACATGTTTGCACTATTGCGCTGCATATTATTATACAATGGAGTACGATAAGAAAGATCAAGCCTACAAACGCTATTAAAAATGAATTGTATAGCGGGTGCCACATCCAGATAGCTTTGCCCATAGCCCGGATTACTTTTACCCAACAGCTCGGCGTACAGGTTTAAGTTTACCTGGTTATAGTTGGTGTAGTTTTTAGGTAACAGCAAATACCCGGCTGATGCTGTGTAGGCCACGGCCTCCTTCGCCCCAGTTATAGGCAGCGAATTACCGGTATTATTATATGCACGCAAATAGCTTGCCGAGCCCGAGAATGCCAGTTTATGGATGAGCTTAGTGAATATAACACCACCCTGCAGGCCGGTATTGTCGCCCTCTAACGCAATCTCTTGCAGAGTATAAGGGTTACTGCTGATAGCTACCTTACCAAATATCGCTCCGCGGAAATGCGCCTGCACAGTATCTGCAGAAAAGAAACGGTATTTACCATAAAAGCTTCCGCCTTCAAAACGCTGGCTACCCTGGTAAAAATCTGACTGGTATAAAGCGCCGTGCAGCATTAGCTTGCCGGTAGCGCCATACATTGCTTCTAATGTGGTCCTATTCTTAAATTTAGGCGAGAAATAACCCTGATTCTCCAGCCGGATACCTAATGAGTGGGCAGCCATATTGCTGGCAGGTTCTGTATTTACATACAGTTCCTGCCCAAATACGGTACACGCCATTGCCGTAAGGCACAAAGCCAATAATATAGTCTTCATAAAAAATGCTTTAGAAGACGTTTATATTGCTACGTGATATACCCTGCCGGTTGCTGTTGCAGGTGTTTCGGTAATTTTACCCAGGTATTTTTTTGTTACCGAATTTGGCGCAAATCCCTTGTCTACCAATGTGAGTGATACGGGACCTGTCAATGCTTTATCGGCATTTAAAATTTTATAGGTATCACTACCAACTGTAAAAGTATTATCTGCAACCTTGGTGTTATCAAAATTCACGGTGGTTTTAAGATAATTTACAGAGAAGCCTGCGTTTTTAACTTTTTTACTGATTTCTTCGAAATTTACCGGCACATCATTTTTGAATGTAATAATGTAGAGGTTGTGCATCAGATCGGGCTTAATTTCGCTCACAAAAGGCAATGCTTTTAATGCTTTTTCAGTAGTTTTTGCGCATAATGAGCAGGTTAAGCCGCTAACTTGTAATTCGGCTTTAGTGAATTGGGCTTTAGCAGCTGTAACAGTTGCTATAAAAAGGATGATAAATATTTTTAGAGTTTTCATGTTTTTAAAAATTGATTTTGAATTAATAAGCTTAATAACGGTGTTACTAAAAACTCATCAAATACGAAAAGTGCAATTTTTAAGAAAAACAGAAATACCTTCCTGCGGATTATCAGGCGGGCTGCGATCAAACAAAAATTCAACCAATGCCTGGTGGGCAGAAAAAAGAAAATCCTCAAATGGAAGTTTTGGAATTTCAAAAGCGAATATGCGTGCTAAAAACGAGGTCTGCTGTGCTTCATGATCGTCCTTAACTTTTACATCAAGTTTTGAATCTTTACAGCAATCCATTTTGCTTTTAGCCATGGAATTAACGCAGCTTTTAGCCGGTGCGTTAATTTTTACCGAGGCAACCTCGTTACCGCAGTAATGCAGATTAAGTGCAAAGCCGGCTACTGTAATGGTATACAGCACCGCTAATAATATTACACCTAATCTTTTAATCATAACACAAAAATACTATTTAACTAACTGATTGCAAACTGTTATATGTTAAATTTTTTGTCATTGCTGTCGTTCGGCGTGATATATAAGGTGGCCCCGGAGGGTGCTCAGAAGATTGATGTTGCTAAATTCCCCTCTTGGGGGGGGCGCGTCGATGGTGCGGCTGCAGGGATGTGTTATTCACGCACAAAGGACACACCGCTACACACCTCTCAAGAGGGGAATAGCACAACCCGCCGTTTCTTTTTAATCTTCCGAACGCCTGTAGGCTGGAGCCGAGCGACCGCATTCAATTAGTGGAATTACTTACCTTTTAACGTAGCGGTAACCTTACCGCACTCCAGCATTTCGTTACCATAGTAGGGGTTTCTTACCTCTTCGGTTTCACTTAACC
>JAQBNY010000046.1 GCA_028288315.1 Mucilaginibacter sp. | reverse complement strand
CTGGTGTTTTTTAGTCCGTTGTTAAATTTTACTAAAGTCATGGTTTTTATCCTCCTAAAATTTTTATTTGTTAACTTCGTTAGTGGATAATCAACTGTTATACCAACAGGATATTTTAGCGCAATTACAAGACAGCATGTCTGTATCAAATATTTTATCAAGACAAAATGGCCGAAAAGCTTTCAGATTATAAATTCAAGACCGACATAGTTATCCGATTTGCTGATATGGATGCCGCCGGACATGTAAACAATGCAAAGTATTTAACCTACTTTGAGGAGGCCCGTTTTAGCTATTGGGGAACTGTTACCGGCTGGAACATGAAAGAAACCGGAATTGTTGTTGGGCGATCAGAGATCAATTACCTAAAACCCTTAACTGTGGGCGACCAAATAGTTTGTTACGTACGCGTAACACGTATAGGCAACAGCAGCTTTGACGTAATGCATGTACTGGTTAAGCTAACCGACAAAGGCGAAGAGATTTGCACCACTTGCAAAACGGTGTGCATTAGCTATGATTATGCCTCAAACAAGTCTATCCCAATTCCCAAAGAAGGTCGTAAGAAAATGATTGAATACGATGAGCCGAGATTAATTTTGAATACGAATTAATGTTACTGTCTCATTTAAAAAACTCATCGCATCTCAAAATATCTTTCCCGGGTTCAAAATCCCGTTCGGATCAAACACGTTTTTAATACCTTTCCAGATAGCAAAATGAGCTTGTGTATATTTCAAAGGCATAAAATCTTTTTGCACCAGCCCTATTCCATGCTCGCCGGACAGGGTGCCGCCTAAACTTATAGTCAATTCAAAAATCTCGGTGATACCGGCTCTTAAATTATTGTTCCAGTCATCGTCGCTCATACTGCCTTTAATAATATTTACGTGCAGGTTACCATCACCGGCATGGCCGTAACAAACCGACTCAAAGCCATACTTAGCTCCGGTTTCTTTTATGCCTTTTATCAACCATGGTAAAGCCGCTCGTGGCACAACGGTATCTTCTTCTTTATAAATTGAATTTGATTTTACCGATACACCCATAGTTTGCCTAATGCGCCACAGATCAGTCTTTTGTGCCGCTGAATCTGCAAAAAGCACATCCTGGCAATTGTATTGTTCCAGCACCTGGTTTATTTTTTCACAGTCGGCAAATATTACGTCTTGGTTGTTGCCGTCTGCTTCAATTAATAAAAATGCTTGTATACCGTCTTTCAATTCGAAATTGATACCATCATGTTCAATCACCCATTCCATTCCACGGCGTTCCATAAACTCCAATGCCGATGGCGTAACCCCAGCCCTGAATATGGCCGAAACAGCCGCGCAGGCATCCTCGTTTGAATTGAAAGAAGCCAGCATCAAAGCATCCAGCGTTGGTTTTGGAATTAACTTGGTAACTATTTTGGTAACTATGCCCAACGTTCCCTCCGATCCTATCATTAACTGCGTCAGGTTATATCCCGATGCATATTTTAAAGTATTAGCACCCGTCCAGATAATATCGCCGGAAGGCAAAACCACTTCCATGTTTAGTATATACTCGCGGATGGTGCCATACTTAACTACCCTTGGCCCACCGGAGCAATTGGCCACGTTACCACCTATAAAACAACTGCCTTTGCTGGCGGGGTCAACAGGATAAAGTAAGCCTTTTTCAGCAACAGCGTTAATAAATATTTCGGTAATAACACCCGGCTCAACAGTGGCTTGCAGGCTTTGTTCGTCAATGTGTAATATCTGATTAAAGCGCTCCATCGAGATCATTAAACCGCCACTTATGGCTAATGCAGCCCCGGCCAATCCTGTGCCTGCCCCTCTTGGGGTTACAGGTATCAAATGCTGGTTGCAAAGCTTCATTAATTTTGAAACTTCTTCGGTGGTTTTGGGCTTTACAACAATTTCAGGATAATAGACCAGGTCCTCGGTTTCATCATGGCTATAACTTTCAATAGCTGCAGATGTTGTTAAAACAGCATCTGCACCAACAATTTCTGTTATTGCTTCCAATACATCACCGGTAATTTTATTGTAGGGCATCCTAATACTAATCTTTGATATAATTGATAGTAACAGCCGAATTTTTAACCGGACCGTTAAACGGTGGGTTCATTTTTTTAATAGTGACCACTACTTCACTTATAAACGGAAAACTATTAACAACCTTATTAATTATGGCCTGTACAACCGTCTCTATCAACTTACGGGGGTGCTCCATTTCTGTTTGCACAATTGAGTACAATACCTCGTAATTAACCGTATTGTCTATTTTATCGTCATTTAAAGCATTTTTTGGGTTGAAATTCACTTTAACATCAACAAAAAAACGTGTGCCTAATAGTTGCTCTTCCAGGTAAAAACCGTGATATGCAAAAAACTCCGCGCCTTCTAAAGCTACATTTACCATAATCAAAAGTAAGGGATTATTTGATTTTGGGTGAGATTAAAATTGACAGTACTTCATTTATTGTAAAATTTTAGAAAAAGTTTTCTTACAAAAAATATGTTTAAACAGTTTAAAGCTGCTTTTTGGCATAAAGTGGCTTCTGGTATTTAAAAACAACGATTTTGGCATATTTAAGTCGCTCTCAAATCAATATATTTGACCAACCAATTATATCGCCATGGCTAAAACCGACTTGTACGAAGCACCTGATTATTACTTATTAGATGAGCTTTTGTCTGAAGAGCATAAGCTGATACGTAAAAGTGTACGCGATTGGGTAAAGAAAGAATTGAGCCCGGTTATTGAAGATTATGCTCAAAGGGCGGAGTTTCCGATGCACCTGATAAAAGGACTTGCTGAGATTGGTGCCTTTGGCCCAACCATACCTGTTGAATATGGTGGTGCTGGGATGGATTATATGGCTTATGGCATTATCATGCAGGAGCTTGAGCGTGGCGATTCAGGGATGCGGTCTACATCATCAGTACAAGGATCATTGGTGATGTACCCTATTAATGCTTATGGCTCAGAAGAGCAAAAGAAAAAATATCTGCCCAAATTAGCTGCCGGAGAATTAATGGGTTGTTTTGGATTAACCGAACCCGATCATGGGTCAAACCCTGGTGGCATGACCACCAATATTAAAGACAAAGGGGATCACTACCTGTTAAACGGCGCTAAAATGTGGATCTCAAATGCCCCCTTTGCTGATATTGCCATTGTTTGGGCAAAAGATGAAACAGGTAAAATACGAGGGTTAATTGTAGAACGCGGTATGGAGGGTTTTACCACGCCAACCACACATAATAAATGGTCGTTACGTGCATCAGCTACCGGTGAGTTGGTTTTTGATAATGTGAAAATACCTAAAGAGAACTTATTACCAAATGTAGCCGGATTAAAGGGTCCGTTAGGTTGCCTCAACCAGGCACGTTATGGTATTGCCTGGGGGGCATTGGGTGCAGCTATGGATTGTTACGATACCGCCCTGCGCTATTCAAAAGAGCGTGTTCAGTTTGGCAAACCCATAGCAGGATTTCAACTGCAACAGAAGAAACTGGCTGAAATGATAACAGAAATCACAAAAGGACAATTACTGGTTTGGCGCTTAGCAACTTTAAAAAATGAGAATCGTGCAACGGCTGCACAAATATCAATGGCTAAACGCAACAGTGTAGAAATAGCAATAAACATAGCGCGCGAGGCCCGGCAGATATTAGGCGGTATGGGAATTACGGGAGAATATCCAATAATGCGACATATGATGAACCTTGAATCGGTAATTACCTATGAAGGCACACATGATATTCATCTATTGATAACTGGCATGGATATTACCGGAGAAGATGCTTTCAAATAGGAAAAAGCGGGCTTAACGGAACAACCTTTATAAGTATGCATTATCAGAGTGGATACAACTGCAGATCTATCTCAAAAAGTTAGCGTACCATTTTCCTGATCCTTTAATAATACGCTGCTGAGTCTTAAAATCTATATATATCAATCCAAATCTTGGGCGATATCCTTCGGCCCATTCAAAATTATCAGTAAGCGTCCACACAAAATAACCGCTCACCTTATACCCCTCCTGCTTAGCTTTTAACACTTGTTGCAAATGGGTTTGTAAATAGGTTATCCGTTTAGGATCATCAACCTGCCCATTAACCACCTGATCAGGAAAGGCCGCTCCGCTTTCGGTGATCAATATTTTCTTAATCTGCGGGTAAGCATTAAATTTTTTGATGATTTGATAAATAGCCGGCGGGTATACTTCCCACCTCATAGCGGTCAGTTCCACATTCCTATCTTCGGCTTTAACCAAACTGGCACCAATGTATGGGGTAAAAAACGAATACTTAACTATTTCCCGTGTATAATTTTGCAATCCTATGAAATCAAAATCAAACGATATATTTTCTTCATCACCCGGTTGGTAATATTTTGAGATACTCTTTAAGGCTACAACTTCGTTGGTTGGGTAACCCATACCTATAATGGGTTCAATAAATAATCTGTTTATTAAAGCATCAGCACGTTTAGCCGCGTTAATATCTTTTAGCTTATCAGAATACGGCTCAATATATGAGCAGGAAAATGTTGTACCAATTATAGCATGAGGCAAAAGCTTACGTACAACTTTAGCACCTGCAACTATACTTAACACAGTATGATGCACTGCTGGTAAAAAATTCCGCAATCCTCTCTTACCCGGTGCATGTATACCTAAGAAGTAACCTGCGCCAGTAAATACGGCTGGCTCATTCATTACCATCCAGTTTTTTACACGATCACCAAAACTTTGTGCGCAAACTGTAGTGAATTCAGTGAACCATGCTACAATAGCACGGTTAGTCCAGCCGCCCTTATCCTCAAGCGCTTGTGGCAAATCCCAATGATAAACAGTTATCCATGGTTCAATACCTTGTTCAAGGCAGTAATTAATTACCTTATTGTAATGGTCAATTCCTGCTTGGTTAATACTGCCGGTACCTGTTGGCAATATGCGGCTCCATGATATAGAAAAACGAAAATTGGGGATATTTAACTCCTTTATAAGATCGATATCCCGTTCGTAATTTTCATAAAATTCGCATGCTGCAGTAGGCTTATCATTATCTAATATCTTACCTTTTTTAGTGGAAAAAGTATCCCATATAGATGGGCCTTTACCATCAATATCACAGGAGCCTTCTGTTTGCAGTGCGGCAGTGGATACCCCCCAGGCAAAATCATCGCCAAAAAGTTGTTTTGTAAGTTGCGGATCGTGGATGTTAGGCGTCATGCAATTGAGCTGGTATAAAGCCCAAAATGTACATTATTATTGTATAAAAAAAGCGTTACAGTTAAAAAACGTTTAGTGTTTGAATGATGAGCGCATGCTTTTTAAAAAAAGCCACTCACGAAAGTCACTAATTACTCTTGAAAACATGATTATCAGTTTCATAATACTGTGATTTAAATGTTATGCTAATTTACAGCACCTATATAAGCTTAATGTGTGGTTTACATTATGTAATTATTAACATAAATTATGCGGTACTGCCTAATAATTAACTATTCGTTGCTTACTTTTACCGTCATGAAAAGCTACTTTATTCGCTTATTTAATTATGATCAGTTTACTAACAGACAGATAAACGAAATGATATTGAAAACTAATTTAGGTGGTAAACCTGTTCAGCTAATGGCACATATGCTTTCTGCGGGACAACTTTGGCTCGCTCGCTGTAAAGGTATTAATACCAGTGGTGTAAGCTCATGGCCCAATTGGGAAGCAAATAGCTTTGAAAGTATTATTGAAAGTAATCACAATGAATGGATATCGTTCTTAAACGCGTTGAACGAAAGCGATTTTGATAAAATTATTCATTATCAAAACTCTACAGGTAATGATTTCGAGAATACTTTATGCGATATTTTGACACAAGTTACTAATCATGGTACGCATACGCGAGCACAAATTGGTCAGCTTATAAAGCGTAATGAAAATGACAAGCTACCCGTAACAGATTATATCTATTATGTAAGACAACTAAACAAATAACCACGTCTTGTTATTTAAAATATCAACCAATGAAAAAAATAATTGCCGCCGCCCTGTTAAGCATTGCCTTATTTAGTTGTACAGATACTAAGAAACAAGAGAAGGACCTGCTTAATGACGTAATAAAAACCCATGACCGCGTTATGTCAAAAGATGAGCTAATCATGATAAATAAAATGCAGTTGGATACTTTGTTAAAAGAAACAAAAGATACGGCGTTTAAAGCAGCGGCAATAAAACTCGCCACGGAGTTAGAAACCGCCGATACTAAAATGGAAAACTGGATGCACAACTTTGATGCTGAAAACAAAAATAAATCGCATGAGGAGATCATGGCTTACCTTACCGATCAAAAGAAACAGATTGAAAGTATAGATAAACAATTAAGTACAGCAATAACATCATCAAATAATCTTATTAAACAAAGCAAAACCAAATGAAGAAACTGACAGGGGCACTATTCATCATATTACTATATACAGCCTGTAAGTTTAACGCAGCCGATACACCTAAACTTCCTATTTATGGTAACCGGGATACTGCAAGTAAAGTTGTAAACGGTAAAACAGTTATTGACTCGGTTTATCAAACCATTCCTTCATTTAAATTTGTTAACCAGTACGGCGATAGCATTACCAACAAAAGCCTTAATGGCTATGTATACGTGGCCGATTTCTTTTTTACTACCTGCCCTTCCATTTGCCCTATAATGCACCGCAACATGCTTAAGGTTTATGATGATTATAAAAACGTAAGCGACTTTAAGATTATATCGCATACCATAGACCCTAAGCATGACAGCGTTGCCGTGCTAAAAAAATATGCTGATAAACTTGGAATTAGTGGGAACAGCTGGTGGTTACTACAAGGCAAAAAAGAAGAAACATATCAATTGGGAGAAAAAAGCTACCTCGTAGCCGTTAAAGAAGATAGCGGCACACCCGGCGGTTATGTTCACCAGGGATGGTTTGTTTTAATTGACAAACAAAAACGTATCCGTGGTTATTATGACGGAACCGACGAAAAACAGGTTGACAAGTTAAGGGCTGATATTAAAACCCTCCTTGCAGAGACCAATACAAACATAGCTCAATGAAACTAAGGGTAATTGGTGCCGTAGCAATACTGCTATCTGTTATAATTGCATCTTGCCAAAGCGAGGAACAGCAGGAGTTTCAGCGATATTATAACGGTGGTAAGATCATTTACGAGCAGAGGTGCCAAAACTGCCATAGTGCAAAGGGCGAAGGATTATCAAATCTTATTCCTCCTCTAACCGATGCTACCTATCTTAAAACCAACAAAGCAGCATTAGCTTGTTTGGTAAAGTATGGTATTAAAGAAACCATAATTACTATAAATGGCAAAAGCTATGAGGGTGCTATGCCTGCAACAGACCTTGCCCCCGTTGATATTGCCAAAGTACTTACCTACGTTACCAATTCATTTGGTAATAAAATGGGAATTGTTACTTCTGAACAAATAGATAAGGATTTATTGAAATGTAAGTAAATGGTCGTCTATAAGTCGGTTTTTACAGACTTTCCGACTATTTCCCTACCTTTGTGGTTGCAAAACGTTCTATCGCTCTTCGCTTTGGCGGAGGGAGGAAAGTCCGGGCAACATAGAGCATCCTGCTTCCTAACGGGAAGGCGCTGACAGCCGGCGACAGCAAGTGCCACAGAAATGATACCGCCTCTGATTTATCAGCGGTAAGGGTGAAAACGTGAGGTAAGAGCTCACGGCTTTTCCGGGCGACCGGGATCGCGGTAAACCTCAGGAGTTGAAAAACCAAATAGGTTCTGAAAGCGGAGCTGCTCGCTTCCGTGTCTGCTTCGGCAGGCCGTCAGAATGGGTAGGTTGATTGAACCTTTTAGCGATAAAAGGGCAAGATTAATGATAGAAATTCCCTTTGGGAAAACAGAACCCGGCTTACAGGTTTGCTGCTGTACAATATACCCTCCTGATGTAAAAGTCGGGAGGGTTATTTTTTTTATCCTAAAAATTAAAAGTGTGTAATTTACTATACAATTTATATATTAGCCAAATAAACATTCTACCTATTTTCAGTTTAAAAGTACATGGCAAAAATTTTAATAATTGATGACGAACGGTCTATCCGTAACACACTACGTGAGATTTTAGAATACGAAGATTATATTGTTGAAGATACCGACAATGGTGTTGACGGCCTTGAAATGATTCGGAATAACGACTATGACCTGATACTGTGCGATATTAAAATGAACCGCATGGATGGTATGGAAGTATTGACCGAGGGTTTAAATATTAAACCTGATCTTCCTTTCATCATGATATCCGGCCA
>JAQBNY010000042.1 GCA_028288315.1 Mucilaginibacter sp. | reverse complement strand
GCACTTCAAATATTTAAAGAAGAGCGTTTTAACCTGGTAATATTGGATGTAATGATGCCTGAGATTGATGGCTTTGTGGTTGCAGAGACTATTCGTTTAGAAAACTCTGAAGTGCCTATCATGTTCCTTACAGCAAAAAATACTAATGAGGATAAAATATCAGGACTTAAAAAAGGTGCTGACGATTATCTAACCAAACCATTTAACCTGGAAGAACTGATTTTGAGGGTGAACAACCTTGTAAAACGCAGTTTGAAAGGTGATGATCTTAAAGAGTTTAACAGCTATAAAATAGGTGATAAAACTATCCACTTCAATTCGTTTGAATTAGTTAACGAGGACGAAAGCATTACCCCGCTTACTAAAAAGGAAACAATGCTGCTTAAGCTTTTAATTGAGCGCAGGAATGAAGCGGTATCGCGCGAGCAAATTCTGGAAACGGTATGGAACTATGATGTGTATCCATCAACCCGTACCATTGATAACTTTATCCTAACTTTCCGTAAATATTTTGAACCAGATCCTAAAAACCCGGTTTATTTTCATTCTATCCGCGGTGTAGGTTATAAATTTACTGATAACCAGCATTAATGTTTACTAATAAAGCACGAATTTTAGTTACCGGGCTTTTTGTAATATTGCTGGCTGTTATTCTGAAGCTTGAAATTTATGAGCTGGCGGCTGTAGCCATTTTATTTATTTTATTGCTGGTATGGGGATACTTTAAACAGGGAACCATTGTATTGGCAGCAAAAGCTTTTCATCAAAAAGACTATATAAAAGCAGAGAATCTGTTAAAGCAAATTGCCCGTCCGGATTGGTTAAGCAAAAAGCGACGAGGTTTTTATGAATTTATATATGGTGGCATATGCCTGCAAAAGCAGGATTATGACGAAGCTGAACGGCATTACGAATTAGCTGCCCAGTACCCATTACGTAGCGCCAATGATCATGTTGCAGCCTTGGTACATGTAGCCAATATAAACGTACGTAATGGTAATTATGATAAGGCACGGGCTTATTTATCATTAGCTGAAAAGCATAAGGAACACATAACTGCTAAAATGAAGGATGTGATCCTGAAGGTTGAGCAGGAATTAAAAAAACATTAAATCAGATACAAGAAATAAGAGCCAGGAACCAAGAAGGAAGTTGTCTTGTATCTTGATTCTTACCTCTTGTTTCTCTAACATATATGAAAGATTCGTTACTAATTAAAGCCGCATTTTCACAGCAAACAGAACGACCGCCGGTATGGATGATGCGCCAGGCAGGCCGTTTTATGCCCGAGTATTGGGAAATAAAGAACAAACACTCTTTTCTGGAGATGTGTAAGACCCCTGAACTGGCTGCTGATGTAACCATGTTACCGGTTGACTTGCTGGGTATTGATGCTGCTATTTTATTCTCAGATATATTGGTTACCGGCGAAGCTATGGGTGGTGACCTGAGCTTTACACAAGGCGTTGGTCCTAAGTTTGCCAATCCTGTACGTACCCAGGCTGATATCGATAATCTGCAAACTAACGTAGGTGATAAACTGCAATATGTAGCCGATGCCATAAAGGTGATACAACAGCGCCTTAATGGTAGTATCCCACTGATAGGTTTTGCGGGTGCGCCATTTACTGTAATGAGCTATCTGGTTGAAGGCGGATCATCAAAGGATTTTAAGCTGACTAAACTAATGCTACACAATGAGCCTGCTATGGCTCATCAGTTACTATCAAAGATTGCTGCCGTTACAGCCGATTACCTGAATATGCAGATTGCCGCCGGTGTTAATGCCGTGCAGATATTTGACAGCTGGGCACAGGCTTTATCATGGGATGATTATACCGAATTTTCGCATCGTTATATTGCCGAGATTATAAGCAAGCTAAATAGAAAAGATATCCCGGTAATATCTTTCTGTAAAGGAAGCTCCGTATTTGCACCGTTAATGGCTGATGCCAAACCGGATGTAATATCTATAGATTGGAATGTTGATCTGCTAGATATGAAAAAGCGTTTACCACAAGGCATAGCTGTACAGGGTAACCTTGATCCGCATATTTTGTATGCTGATAAAAAGGTGATCAAAGAACGCATATACCGCTTATTTGATCGTATGAAAGGTGAACCGGGCTTTATTTTCAACCTGGGTCACGGCATTATGCCTGATATTCCGTTTGCTAATGTGAAGTACGCGGTAGAGGTAATAAAAGAGTTTAGATACTAGTTGTAATAGTTGGGTCATCCTGAGCCCGTCGAAGGAGAGCGTAGGGCCTTTGCACATGCTTCGACAAGCTCAGCATGACCCATTATAATGAGACCCATGTACCAATACGTTTTAGCCATTCATATTATTTTTGTGGTCTGCTGGATGGCGGGACTATTTTACGGTGTGCGCCTGTTTATTTACCATACCGAAGCGCAGGATAAGCCACAACCCGACCGTAAAATACTTTCAGATCAGTTTGAAATAATGGAACGCAAGCTGTGGTACATAATTGCCGTGCCATCTATGGTACTTGCCATTGCGGCTGGTATCACTATGCTTATACTAAAACCTGGCTGGTTGCAATTTGGCTTTATGCATATTAAGCTTACGTTTGTTGTTGGGTTAATAGTTTATCATTTTGTTTGTCAGCATAAAATGAACCAGATGGCTAAGGGTATTTTTAAATGGACATCCACCCAACTCCGCATCTGGAACGAGCTGGCTACCATTATACTATTTGCTATTATTTTTTTGATAGTATTAAAAAACGCATTCAACTGGATATTTGGAGTAATTGGCATTATTGTTTTCAGCCTTATAATTATGTCGGCAGTGAAAATATATAAGTATTATAGGGAGAAGAAATAGGTTTTATTTCTGCAAATAAACAACCCCATCCTTTATCACCAGCTTTACCTGTTTAACTACCTTAAGGTCTTCCGCAGGATTACCTTCTACAGCAATAATATCTGCCAGGTAACCGGCTTTAATATTTCCCAGATCTTTCAGTTCAAACACATCAGCGTTAACAGATGTAGCAGAGCGCAACACATCTATGTTTTTCATGCCATATTCTGCCATTAGCAGCATTTCGCGGGCATTATCGCCATGGGTAAATACGCCAACATCGCCACCCATACAAATAGTTACGCCGGCTTTCAGCGCTTCGGCAAATATTTCGTGTTTATGTTTAACAGCTTCCGGGTCGGCATCTATGCCTTTTTTCCATCCCTTGTAACTACTGGTAGCTTCGGTTGCGGCAAGGGTAGGGCATAAAGCAATACCTTTAGCTTTCATTTGCTTAAATATTTCGGGCGTACCACCATCTCCATGCTCAATGGTACCAACACCGGCTGCTATTGCACGGCGCATACCTTCTTCGGTACAGGAATGTACAACTACCTGCCTGCCGCTGCTGCCGGCAACCTGCACGGCTGTTTTCAATTCATCTAAAGTAAAAGTAGGGGCGGCAGTTCCGTTTACTCCCCAACGGTAATCGGCATAGATCTTTATTACATCGGCACCATAGCCTATTTGTGAGCGGATAGCACGGGTTAATCCTTCTGAACCATCGGCCTGTTCAGCACCTATAGGTAATACAGCTTCGGTAACATTGCTTTTTGGTCCATAACTGCCTGTAGCTACAATTGCCCTGGTGGCAACCAGCATTCGCGGCCCGGGAATAATCCCTTTGTTAATGGCCGACTTTAAACCTACATCGTCATAACCTGCACCTTCGGTGCCTAAATCACGTACAGTTGTAAAACCTGCCATTAAGGTAGCTTTTGCATGTTCAACCGCGCGGGCAGTACGCTCTGCGCGGCTTTCGGTCAATACCTGATCGTTCCAGCTGGTTTCATTGTAAGGATGAAGAAACAAATGCGAATGTCCCTCTATCATACCGGGCATTAAGGTTGTGCCTTTTAACTCAATGATTGTTGCAGATGCAGGAATTTTTATTGTTGAAAGTTCACCTACCACTTCAATTTTTTTGCCCTTAACTAAAACGCACCAATTGTTATGGATATCTTTTCCATCAAATACTCTATCGGGTTTAAGTAAAGTATAAATAGTTGATGGATCATTCTGTGCAATAGCTTGCAGGCATGTAAAGAATACGGAAATAATTATAAGATTGGTTACTTTCATTACAGATAAAGATAGCGTACTTTATAATGGGTTAATTCCCGTACGAAATTTAATTAATTATTTTACAACCCATGCAACCATTTACGCTTCCTGTACATCTTACTGTTAAATGATGTTTTTGGAACCTAAAACTACTATCGACGAACTTGTAAAGCAGTGTAAAGCCGGTCAGCGTAAAGCACAGGAGTTGCTATACAAGCAATTGGCTGGTAAAATGCTGGGTGTTTGCCTGCGTTATGCCACTGATAGGATGGAGGCCGAAGATATGCTCCAAAATGGCTTCATAAAGGTTTTTCAAAAAATGGACAGCTATAGGGGAGATGGGTCTTTTGAAGGATGGGTTAGGCGTATTATGGTACATAGTTCAATTGAGTACTACCGCAGTCATCATAAAATGATGCAGGTAGTTGATATAGATAACGCGGGGCATGAGCCATCAGTGAACGCGGTTGCGGCCAGCAGCCTGGAAGCAAAGGATCTGCTCTTGCTTATAAAGAGCCTGTCGCCTGGTTACAGGATGGTATTTAACCTGTATGCTATAGATGGTTATTCGCACAAAGAGATTGCGGAGATGGCCGGGATAAGCGAGGGCGCATCAAAATCGCAACTGTCAAGGGCGCGGGCGATATTAAAAGAGCAGGTTTTAAAAATAGAGAAAAAGAGATATGGATATGCAGGATAAAGAAATTGATCAATTATTCAGATCGGAGTTTGAAAATTTTGAGATTAAGCCATCACAACAAGTGTGGGGAGGTATTAATGACAGGCTTGATGCCAATAGGCGTAAAAAAGCATTACTTCCGTATTTAAGCATTGCTGCAAGCATACTGGTAGTGGTGGCTATAGGGCTATATTTTATTCCACAGGTAAAAGTAAATTCTAAAAAGCCGGTGCAAATATTGGCTGCTAAAAACAATATTGAACCAAAAGTAATTATAGCACCTGTTAAAGACAATGATTTACCTAAACCTTCAGAAAAAGTTATTGCGTCAGTAAAAGAGGTTAACAAGGCATATAAAGGCAATAACATTCGCAGGGATAAAGAAGCTAAACCTTCTGAAGTCATTGATAAGCCAGCTGAACAAATGGCAGCAGTGATAGAGAGAAGTAACGAGATATTAAAACCTACTGTGCCTGATGTTGAAACACCTTTAAGTATAAAAACGCAAATTACAGACGATGTGCCAATAATAACAAAATCAAATGCTTTAGTTGCACAAGTACCGCAGGCTAAAATAATAGCTGCAGCGCCTGCCAAAAAGCACCGTATAAACAGCCTTGGCGATCTGATAAATGTGGTGGTAAGCAAGGTGGATAAGCGCAAGGACAAAGTCATAGAATTTACCAATACAGAAGATGATGAGTCGACCATCAGCGGACTTAATTTGGGATTGATAAAAATTAAAAAACAAGAATAAGAATATAATACAGATCATATGAAACGCATAATATTTACCCTATTAATATCTATAACTACCGTTGTTACGTTTGCACAAAACAGTACTACTGATAGCATAAAAACGCATAATGATAGTGTTAAAACAAAAAAAGTAAAGGTAAAACTGGGCTTTGGTGAAGATGTTGCCGGAGTATCAGTAAATGATAGAGATACCGCTTATCACGCATCAAAAGCGCCGGGCTTTTCATTCGGGCTTACCTTTACCCGGTTTGATTTGGGGTTAGCCACTCTAATAGATAATGGCAGCTTTACCTTATCACCAAATAATCAATTTCTAAGTTATCGCCAATGGAAACCAGCAATGTAGGCTTTGATGTCATACAGTTTGGTTATCGCTTTAGCAGTTCTTTCAAAATATATGTAGCAGGTGGCTTTGATTGGACACACATTCGACTGCGTGATAATATTACCATTCTGCGAAACCAACCGGTACTAACTTACCAAACGGATAATATCAATTACAGTAAAAATCGCTTTTCATCAAGTTACCTGCGTATACCTTTAGGATTTGATTTTCGCACACATGAAGATGCTAGTGGTCGCAGGTTTCATTTTGTTGCCGGTCCGGATATTGGTATATTGTTGAACGGACGCGTTAAGCAAATAAGTGAAGAGAACGGGAAACAAAAATTTAATGACGATTATCATTACACAAAATTACGATATGGCATGTATGCCCGTGTAGGCTACGGTTTTATGGGAATATTTGCTAAATACTACTTTAACGATATGTTTGAAAATAGCCCCGCACAAGAGGGATTAAAGAACTTTTCATTCGGCTTAAGTGTTGGCTGGTAGATGCATGTACTATCCTAAAATCTCCAAAATCGTGTTATCTTCGCTTGATGGCAGAGGCACCTTTTTTACAGGCAATTTCAGTAACTAAAACTTATGGTGGAGCAGAAGCATCCGGGGTAAAAAATATCAGTTTGGATATTGAGCCTGGTAAAATAACAGCTATAATAGGCCAGAGCGGTAGCGGTAAAAGCACATTATTAAAATTGCTTTATGGCTTAATGTCGCCGGATGCAGGAACTGTTAATTTTAAAGGTGAACGAATTTGGGGTCCCGAAGAAAAGCTGATACCAGGCCACGACGCCATGAAAATGGTTACCCAACATACCAATGACCTTAACCTTTTTGCCCGTGTTTGGGATAATGTATCGGCCATGCTGCCCAGTACCAATGTAAGGTTTAAGGAAGAAAAAACCGAAGAGATTTTAACCCAGCTAAACATGATGCAGTTGGCCAAGCAACGCGTGGCCGATTTGAGTGGCGGCGAAAAGCAGCGTGTAGCTATTGCGCGCGCCATTATTACACGGCCAGAAGTTTTATTACTGGATGAACCCTTTAACCAGGTAGATACATCTTTTAGGGAGGGCTTACAGCACGATATAAGGCAGATTGTAAAAGAAACCGGTCTTACCGTTGTAATGGTATCACATGATCCGGCGGAGGTGCTTTCTATGGCTGATAAATTGTTGGTGCTTAAAGATGGTGAGATAATAGAGAGCGGTCACCCAAAATCACTTTATCAAAATCCGCTTAATTTATATACTGCGGAGTTGCTGACAAACTGTAATGTTTTAAATGCTGATGAAGCTAAATTTTGCGGCATGCAAACACATAATGACCATATAGTGGTTTATCCGGAATGGATAAGGATAAATAAAGTTCTTAAAACCAGTAGGTGGAAGATTAAGCAAGTTTTATTTAAAGGCTTTTATGAAGACCTGATACTGGAGAATGGTGACATTGTGCTGCGTATAGTGAATGACGATAGCGGAAAATATAATGAAGGTGATATGGTGAGCCTGAATATAAAGAAGTGGCTTGAATATTAAAGGATTAGCTAATCCCATCATTGGTAGCTTATAATAATAGTCGCTCACCATACGGCGAACGACTATTAAGTTATTTTATATCTCGAATAATGACAAGCGTACAAACTCTTGTACACGTTCAGCAATTTCCTCCTGAGAAAGATTCTTAATTTTTTCTGTTCCAAATTTTTCAACACAGAATGATGCCAATGCTGATCCAAAGATGATTGCATTTTTCATATTGTTAAAGTTGACAGTGCCCACCTTGGCCATGTAACCAATAAAACCGCCTGCAAAAGTATCACCGGCGCCGGTTGGATCAAATACCTCAGCAAGCGGAAGCGCAGGTGCTGAGAAGATATGGTCTTCGTGGAAAAGCAATGCCCCATGCTCACCTTTTTTAATGATTAGGTATTTTGGTCCCATAGTTAAAATTTTGCGGGCCGCTTTTACCAATGAGTACTCACCTGATAACTGGCGGGCTTCGGCATCATTAATGGTTAATACATCAACCATTTTAATAGTTTCCAGCAAATCATCCATTGCAATGTCCATCCAAAAGTTCATGGTATCCATTACAATAAGCTTAGGACGGTTTTTAAGACGGTTAATAACCGTTTGTTGTATCTGTGGGGTGAGATTTCCCAGCATCAGAAATTCGCAGTTTTGGTAAGCTTCAGGAATGATAGGGTCAAAATCAGCCAGAACATTCAATTCTGTTATCAACGTATCGCGGCTATTCATATCATTATGATACTTTCCGCTCCAAAAAAATGATTTTTCGCCTTTTTTAACCTGTAAACCTTCGGTGTCAATTTTATGCTTATTAAGACTTTCAATTTCCTCCTTAGGAAAGTCATCACCAACAACAGCTACAATTTTAACCTTATCATAAAAATACGATGCAGCTAAACTTGCATATGTAGCGGCTCCGCCAACAATCTTATCAGTTTTTCCAAAAGGGGTTTCAATTGCGTCAAACGCCACAGTACCAATCACTAACAAACTCATGTAAAATAATTTAAATTTTTTTTTGACAAATATTGTGAAATTACATCAGAAATCATACTTTTGCACCACTCCAAACCAGAAAATACTCCTGAGTAGCTCAGCTGGTTAGAGCATCTGACTGTTAATCAGAGGGTCGCTGGTT
>JAQBNY010000034.1 GCA_028288315.1 Mucilaginibacter sp. | reverse complement strand
CATGCTTAGTTAAATTAGCCCATAAATGCGGTTCCTGCATTTTTACAGCTATGAAAAGGCAGCTGTCGTTCCAAAGCATCTTCATTTGTGTGCTTAGCTGCGGCTTGGGCTTTAAAGTCCCTTCAATGTCTTCAAAGTTATCCGTCCATGCAGCTTGCTGCCATGCCTCATCGTCAATATTTCCATCAATCTTTGGAGGCTGATTAGTATAAGTTACCGTATAACTTTTGGGTGTAGTAAAAAGATTATCCATCCCTTTAAATGCATTCTGGGCTACGGCATAGTGCCCTATTACTGCGGCTATGGCTATAAGTATACTTCTTTTAATAAACATCCAATAAATATAGCAATTACACAATTTCTTCTCATTTATTTACAATTTTAACAATGAGCAAAAATTTCGCAAATAATAGCGATCATTGTCATCTTTGGTGCGATTGAGCAAATACTAAATAAATTAGTATATTTGCTTGTTCATCATTTGATAAAACCACTCAATTGGCTAAAACTAAGATCGCGTACTTCTGTCAAAGCTGTGGCTTTGAATCGGCTAAATGGCTGGGTAAATGTCCAAGCTGCCAACAATGGAATACTTTTGTTGAAGAAATTTTAGAGAAAACCAATACCTCTATACCCAACTGGAAGAGCAGTCCGGCGCCATCACAGCGGGCCAATAAACCCGTACAGGTAGCTGATATTACCTTTACCGAAGAACATCGCCTGCTTACACCAGATAAAGAATTTAACCGTGTTTTAGGGGGCGGAATTGTTGCCGGTTCATTAGTATTAATAGGCGGCGAACCAGGGATAGGAAAATCAACCCTGATGCTGCAACTTGCCCTGAACATGCCTAACATAAAAGTGCTTTATGTATCTGGCGAGGAAAGCGATAAACAAATAAAGATGCGGGCAGAACGCCTGGCTCCAGACTTTGGAGAATCAAGAATCAAGAGCCAGGAATCGAGAGGTGAATTTGGGAAAGGTTGTTATGTACTTACAGAAACATCTACCCAAAATATTTTTAAGCAGATTGAAGAATTACAGCCTGATTTGGTTGTTGTAGACTCTATCCAGACGCTGTATTCGGCACATATTGAATCAACTCCCGGCAGTGTTTCACAGGTGCGGGAATGTACAGCAGAATTGCTGCGCTTTGCCAAGGAAAGCTCAACACCGGTATTTTTGATAGGGCACATTACTAAAGATGGTATGATAGCCGGACCAAAAATATTAGAGCACATGGTAGATACGGTTTTACAATTTGAGGGCGATCGCCATCATGTATACCGCATTTTACGAACCATTAAAAACCGCTTTGGCTCGGCATCTGAACTGGGTATTTACGAAATGCTGGGCGAAGGCTTACGCGAGGTATCAAACCCATCAGAAATATTATTATCGCAGCGGGATGAACCATTGAGTGGCATTACCATATCTGCCACCTTAGAGGGTATGAGGCCCATGCTGATAGAAACCCAGGCGCTGGTAAGCACATCGGCTTATGGAACGCCACAGCGCACCGCAACGGGTTTTGATACCAAGCGAATGAGCATGCTGCTGGCCGTGTTAGAAAAACGCTGTGGTTTTAGGCTGGGTGCTAAAGATGTATTCCTGAATATTACTGGTGGCATCCGGGTAGAAGACCCGGCTATTGACCTGGGCTTGGCTGCAGCCATCATCTCGTCACACGAGGATATCCCCATTCCTTTTAAAACATGCTTTGCGGGCGAAATAGGTTTATCAGGAGAAATACGGGCAGTGAACCGCGTTGAACAACGCATAGCCGAAGCACAAAAACTGGGTTTTGAGCAGATATTTATTTCTAAATACAATATGCCTACAGCCGCTAAGGATAAAAAACGGCTGGATCTTTCCCGTTATACAATTGATGTAAAACCAGTTGGCAGGATTGAGGAAGTTTTTGGTTTGTTGTTTGGATAAGATGACTCACCCGGTCTTTGCTTAGCTTGACCACCCTCTCTCCGCAAAGCGGAAGAGGGTCAGGAAAGAGTTCTGCCGTCGCTTGGCTCAGCCGAGTGTCAGTTATTACACGGCGTCCCGCCGCGGTAAATATTCAAAAATATGTTGGCTGGAGCCGAGCGACTGGAACCACTTACGATATCCTTAATGTTAGCAAGGTAATATCATCAATAGGCTTACCTTTTATAACTGTGTTAATATGCTCCATTATAGCCTCATTAAAATCAGTAGGCCTGCGTTCGCCATTGGCAATTACAAACTCAAGCAATTTTTCTTCGCTCCAGTTCTTGTAATTCTGCACTTCGTAATCCATCAGGCCATCAGTATAGTTAAAGAACAGACTTTCAGCCTCAATATCTATTTCTCCCTCATTTAAAAAGGGCAATTCATCAAAGGCGCCAATCATAGTAGTGCCCAACCTTAGCGGAACAGCCTCCCCGTCTGAATACAATATGGTAGGGTTATGCCCGGCATTAATATAGTTGAGCTTACGGCTTTTCTCGTTATATTTTGCTAAAAACAAGGTGATGAATTTTTCGCCTTTGGTATTGTTAATTACAATGCGGTTCAAACGCTCCACAATGGAGGTTAGGTCATTCTCAATAGCTGCCAGTCCTTGTAAGCTTGCCTGGAAATTAGCCATAAGCAATGCAGCCGAGATCCCTTTGCCTGATACATCTGCAATACACCACATAAATTCATCCTCATTCAACCGAAAAAAGTCAAAATAATCGCCGCCAATGTTTTGATGAGGCAAATATTTTGATCCTACTTCAACACCATGCTCTTTATGTATCTGTAATGGAATAAGCATGTTCTGCACTTCAACCGCCAGTTCCATTTCGCGCTTAAAACGCTCGGCTACCAAACGTTCGCTAAAAAGCTTTTTATTCTCAAGCGCTACCACAATTACGTTTATTAAAGTTTGAATAAACGTAAGATCATTGCTTAGCATCTCGCCAGATGTGTTGAAGTTACCAATGAGGGCAAAAGCAAGCGCTTTATTTTTATGGTATATAGGAATAAAGTAATCATACCCGTTTAATACAGGATCAGAATGGCCCGCTAATGCTGCCTGCGATTTAATTTTGCTTAAATGCCTCCATGTATTATTAAGCATAGCAGGCGTTTCAATTGAGCCGCCATATTTGGATATGCAGCTGTAAAACTTATCCTTTTCTATCAAAAAGCGAAATTTACCAACCTGCAAATAATTGCGCATAATTACCTCAAGCATTTGTATAAGCACAGCTGTGGAGGAATTTTTATTTATAGCGCGGGTAATCTCTAATAACGAGTTTAATTCCGACTGCCTTTTAAGCAGCAGTCGTATTAATTCATCTTCACCTGAACTATTATTATTGTTTTGCATTATTTTT
>JAQBNY010000030.1 GCA_028288315.1 Mucilaginibacter sp. | reverse complement strand
TGATTGATGGACGGGCAAATTATATAACAGCTGATAGGTTCCCTAACGCCAATAAATTAATAGTAGCTAAGCCTGATACCGCCCTGTCTAAAATTAATTTTGACAACCGTACTGCTTTTGTTTTAATGACCCATAACTACAATTACGATATGGCCATACTAAAGCAACTATTACCATTGCAACTCCACTATATTGGGGCATTGGGACCCAAAAAACGATTGAACCGCATGTTAGATGAGCTGATTGATGAAGGCGTTAATATCACAGCCGATCAGTTAAATAGCATTTACGGCCCCGCCGGGTTAGATATTGGTTCAGAAAACGCAGAGGAAATAGCATTATCAATTATTGCAGAGATACAGGCTGTATTAAAAAACAGAAACGGTTTATCGTTACGGAATAAAACAGTTATTCATAACCGTAACAACGAACAGATAATCAAACAAATATTGCCTATCGAATCTGCAAATAACTTTTAAGTCATGACAGCTATAATTATACTTGCCGCAGGCCCATCAAGCCGTTTTGGATCGCCCAAACAAAATGTAAATTATAAAGGCGAAACGCTTTTGCAGTTAGCCATAAAAAATGCGTTAGCGGTTAGTGAAACTATATTGGTTGTATTGGGTGCCAACAGGGAACTTATAGAATTTTCTATAAAAGATAAACCGGTAGATATTTTATATAACAGTGACTGGGCAGAGGGTATGGCCTCATCTATTAGCTTAGCAGCTAACAAATTACAAAGTGATTATTTACAGATAACATCCGCCCTGTTTATGCTATGCGATCAGCCTTATGCAGATAAAGCTGTTTTGCAGCAATTGATAGATGCCACATTAAACAGCGAAAAAGGGATTATTGCAAGTGCATACAATGATACATTGGGCGCCCCGGTATTATTTAAGTCGAAATATTTCCCTTACCTGCTTGCCTTAAAAGGTAAAGAAGGTGCTAAAAAGTTAATTATGCAGCATGCCGATGATGTGCAGTCCATACCCTTTCCATTAGGTAGTGTGGATATTGATACTGTTGAGGATTATGAGGGCCTAATTTAAGGTGCAAAGTAATCAAGCACACAAGTAAAGAATTAGGCTGCCTCAAGAAGTTTTCTCCCATCACTCTAATGTCAAAACAATCTGAATCAAACATAAATCGCCCCCTGTTTGTTAGTTTTAAAAACTTTAATGATGAAACAACAATTTGATGCGGTGCTTACCGGTTCGGATACGCCTGTTAATGGGGTAGTTACTGAAATTAATAACGGAACTTATGAGTTTAACGCGCTTGACGAAAGCTTGCAACTTACCATAAGCAGGGATGCCAAGGGCCACTGGACAAGAGTTACAGGCAGCGAGCCTTACCTATCTGGGTGGGTTGATGAGCTGGCAGAGCAGATACAATTAGCTACTAAAATTTAACGTAGCTATAATATATTAATGAGAATGGAAAAACGTGCTTTAGGAAGATCCGGAATAAGTGTGGTGCCGTTTGCTTTTGGCGGTAATGTTTTTGGTTGGACCGCTGATGAAAAAACATCGTTCGGTTTGCTGGATGCTTTTGTAGAATATGGTTTTGATTTTATCGACACCGCTGATGTTTACGCCCGTTGGGTGCCAGGCAATAAGGGTGGCGAGTCTGAAACCATTATTGGTAACTGGCTAAAACAAGGTGGCAAACGCGACAAGATAGTTTTAGCTACCAAGGTTGGCAAGCCAATGAATGGTGAAAAGGGGTTATCAAAAGCTTACATCACAAAAGCTGTTGAAGCTTCACTAATGCGATTACAAACCGATTATATAGATCTTTATCAATCGCATGAGGACGATAAGGATACGCCATTAGCCGAAACATTAGAAACCTATACTGAGCTGATAAAGCAGGGAAAAGTAAGAGCGATTGGTGCATCAAATTATAGTGCCGGCAGATTGCGCGAGGCTTTGCAAGTAAGTAAAGACAATGGCTTTGCACGTTATGAAAGCCTGCAACCCGAGTACAATTTATACGACCGGGAAGAATATGAAAAGCAGTATGAATCGTTATGCCGTGAAAACAACCTGGGTGTTATTACATTTTACTCTTTAGCCAGTGGCTTTTTAACAGGTAAATACCGTTCTGAAGCCGATTTGAATAAAAGCCCGCGTGGCGGAGGAATTAACAAATACCTGAATCCTCGTGGTTATAGAATTTTGGCGGCGCTTGATAAAGTAGCCGGCGAGTACAATACTACACCGGCAAGCATTGCATTAGCATGGGTTATGGCAAGGCCGGGAATAACCGCGCCAATAGCCAGTGCCACCGGTATACATCAATTAAAAGAACTTACCAAAGCTGCCCAAATAAAACTAAGCGGCGAAAGTATTACCCTACTTACCACAGCAAGTAATTATTAAAAAATAAAAGCCTCCCGATTTCCCGGGAGGCTTTACTACTATATATATTAAGGAAGGGAAACTATTTTATAATTTTGGACGGGCAAAGCCGCTTTGCCTTGGGTTTTGAGTTTGAGCAAATTGATCGCCACTGTTGTTACCTCTGTCACGGCCTCCTCCGTTATTGTTTGACGGTTGTGACCGGTTATCCCTTCTGTCATAACCTCGGTCGTTAGATTGCTGCCTGCGGTTTTGTTCTGCCTGATCGCCACCCCAGTTCCCTCTGCCCCGATTATCATTGCGGTTTGGCTGATTGTAGCCATTGTTTCTTGATGGCTGGTTGTTGCCCCTGTAGCTATCATTACGGTTATTATACCTGTTATTATTGCGATCGGCATAGTAGTTGTTACCACGATTCCAATCACGGTTGTTATTACCACCCCATCTGCCACGGTAAACATCATGGTTCATATATGGGCGACGGCCCCTTACCTCAAACCTGCGGGCAGTACGCCAATCGTAATTACGGTAAGCGCCAGGTAAATAAGCTGCTGATACCCATCTGCTATCATTATAATAAAAATAGCGGTTCAGTGGTATACTGTAATAAGCTTCAACCTCCGGTAAATAATAATAATCGTCGCTGTTATCAAAATCATCATCATAGACAATTTCTACCGGCTGCGGTGCAGGCACATAAACATGGCGCACCGGAGTATTAAAACCAATATGAATTGATACCTGGGCTTTAGCAGTATTGTAAACTAAGCCACTAAATAATATTACTGATAGTATAACTGACTTTCTCATATCTTTAAAATTTATACATCTATGACGACAGCAAATAGCAATAGTTTAATATTTATCAGCAATAATATTATAACATACAAGCATAGAGGAATATAATTTCGCCATATAATACATATTCAATGTTTAATTTTACAATATTTAAATTTTATAAGATTAGCCACGTATTATTTTTTTGACCTGTAAAATATTTGGAGGCATGGCACAACCTTGTTACCTAATTCAGCTAAAACACATTTGGGTTTTTACTGCATAAAAGGCTAAATTTGACTACCATTAATTTGTCACTTATGAAAAACACCAAATCATTTGCATTCGGCTTGCCTGTATTGGCAATTGCCGGTTTAATTGTACTTAATGCCTGCACATCAGACCCAGGCAAAAAAACCGACGATAAACAAGCAACCGCTCCAATCATTACAGAAGCATCTGCAGGTTTAACCCTGCCAACCGGTTTTACTGCAATAGCAGTTGCCGAAAATTTAGGTGGTGCACGCCATATATCTATAACCCCACAAGGTGAGATCTATGTAAAACTGGAGCGCCCCAATAATGGCAAGAGCGTTTTGCTTTTACATGAAACTAACGGCAAAGCCGAAATTAAAGCCGGCTTTGGTACCTACAGAGGATCAGGTATAAAAGTGAAGGATGGCTACCTGTATACTTCATCAAATCAAGATGTTTACCGCTATAAATTAAATGCCAATAATGAAGTGATTGATCCGGCTAAGCCTGAAACAATTGTTTTCGGCTTAATTGATCGTCACCAGCACGAGGCTAAATCATTCACTCTTGATGATGCCGGTAACCTGTATGTAAACATTGGTGCTTACTCTAATTCATGCCAAATAAAAGACCGTCAGAAAGGATCATTAGGTCAGCCGGGCTGCCCTATATTAGATTCAGCAGGTGGTATCTGGCAGTTTAAAGCTGATAAATTAAATCAGACATATAAAGATGGAATTCGTTATGCAACAGGTTTAAGAAACGTTGTTGGATTAGATTGGAACAAGCAAGAAAATAAGCTATATGTAATGCAGCATGGCCGCGATGGTTTGCATGACCTGTTCCCAGAAATGTATACTACCAAACAACAAGCGGTTTTACCTGCTGAATGTTTATATGCTATAAATAAAGGTGACAACGCGGGCTGGCCATATATTTATTACGACCAGGAACAAAAGAAGAAGATTTTAGCACCTGAATATGGTGGTGATGGTAAAAAAGAAGGCGATAGTAAATTCATTGATCCGGTGGCAGCTTACCCTGGTCACCTTGCTCCTAATGGTTTGTTATTTTACACCGGCGACCAGTTCCCGGCAAAATATAAGAATGGTGCTTTTATTGCTTTTCATGGTTCATGGAACCGTGCACCTGAACCACAGGCAGGTTTCTTTGTAGTTTTCCAACCGTTTAAAGGTGGCAAGCCAGATGGCCAATGGGAAGTATTTGCTAATGGATTTTCAGGTTCAGCCGCAAACACTGCAAGCGGCCGTGCAGAACACCGCCCATGCGGTTTAGCCCAGGGCCCTGATGGTTCACTATATGTAACCGATGACGCAAAAGGAACCGTTTACAAGATCGGTTACAAGAAATAAATAATATAAGAGTATTGCGATTGCCCTCTTCGGGGCAATCGCTTTTTTTACGGCATTACCTTCATGTCATTGCGAGCGTAGCGTGGCAATCTCGTAGGACGTTAGGTACCTTTGCTTGCTACGAGATTGCCACGTCGCATTCGCTCCTCGCAATGACATAATAATCAAAAAACTTTTTACGCGGCCACCAAAATCTTATTTACGCTGCTATGCTTTGCGTAACCTTGGCTTTCTCAATCAGGTAATTGTTCATCAGTTCCTTTTCTGATATGATAACACTAAAATCTCCAAACTTAACGCCATCTTCAAAAGCATACAGTGTGTAGCCACGTTTGTTGCCGTCATATGCGCCCAATTCAAATATTTCGTCCTGATTTTTGCCTTTTATTTTTGCGCCGCTTACTAATTGGTAAGCGTCTGATATAGTTTCAAATGTATTGTTCTTCATAGTACCAATGGCTATACAATTACTTTGCCATTGCTTACCCAAACCAGTCAAACAAGTCATTTTGCTTTAATTTTGATTTTTCTATTGTAGAAACATCTCTTAAAACTTCACCCTCCCCCATCTGTATAATTCGCGAACCATAATTTCCGGCATCTTTAAGATTGTGGGTAACCAATATGGCGGTAAGGCTGTATTCTTTAATTAAACTGTCTGCTATTTGCATCACATTTTCTGCTGATCGTGGATCGAGCGCGGCAGTGGGTTCATCAAGCAGTAATATTTTACAGGTATCCATCACGCTCATTAGTAAAGTGAGCGCCTGCCTTTGCCCGCCCGATAAGGTGCCTATAGGTTGTTCTATTTTGTTCTCCAGCCCCATACCAAGCGTAGCAATCTTATCTTTTACCAGCTTTTTAAAGCTTTCGTTTTTACCTATAGACAACCCTTTATATTGCGTACGGATAGCCGCCAGCCTAAAGTTGTCAACAATGCTCAAATCTGCCGCAGTACCCAGTAATGGATTTTGAAAAATGCGGGCAATCCATTTGCTGCGTTTGTACTCGGGTAAACGGGTTACGTTATTACTATCAATGGTAATGGTGCCGGTATTGGGCAAAATATTACCGGCAACTAAGTTCAACAGGGTTGTTTTACCAGATCCGTTTGAACCTACAATTACTACAAACTCCCCGGCTTTAATATTTAGGTTAACATTGCTGATAGCATTTACCTGGTTAGGCTTGCCCGTGTTAAACGTTTTGCTGATGTTGGCTATCTCTATCATGCTTTACGGGATGTTAAGCGCGGCAAGCCAACTATCAATAAAACAAACACTGCTGTTACCAATTTTAACAGATTAGCATCAACCCCAATATTTAGCGTAAAGGCCAACACAAATTGGAAAATTATTGCCCCAGCCAGTACTAAAATCAAACTCAACCATACTGATGTTATTTGCAGCCGGTTAATAATGGCTTCGGCAATAATAACAGAGCCTAACCCTACTATTACAATACCAATGCCCATACTGATATCGGCAAAACCCTGTTGCTGGGCAATAAGGTAACCACTTAAAGCCGTTAAAGCATTTGCTATGGCCAGGCCAATAATCTTCATCCGGTCGGTATTAACGCCTAAAGCCCGTATCATGGGTTCGCTGTTACCTGTGGCACGCATGGCAATACCAAAATCTGTTTTGAGCAGGTAACCAATAATCAGCGTTATCCCAACAACAAATACCAATAAAATCAACAACGAATTCTGATTAACGTTAGCTATCAGGTTAATTATGGTAAACAAATTAGGCATGCTCAACAGCGGCATATTTGACCGGCCCAAAATAGTTAGGTTGATAGAGTACAGCGCTGTCATCACTAATATACCCGCCAGTAAGGCATTTATTTTTAGCTTAGTATGAATAATGCCTGTAAGCGCACCTGCCAGTGCACCGGCAATTAGCACTGCAGGCAAAATAATATAACCTGGCTGGTTATGCGTAAGCATAGCGCCCGTAACTACTCCGCCAAGGGTGTAGCTACCATCGGTAGTTATATCAGGAATGTTAAATATCTTCATAGAGATATAGATCCCGAATGCAATGCCTGCAAAGCAAAGCCCTTGTATTAAAGCGGTTAGGTAAAAGTCCATTTATTTTACAGCTTCAAAATCTGCAGGAATAGTGATATTATACTTTTTGGCTGCTGCCGCATTGTACACGCGCTTCCTTATTTTAACCATCTTCAACTTTAGTCCGTCGGTTTTATGTGTTTTTAAATACTGTGCTGCCTGCAACCCCGATTGGTATCCCCATTGGTAAATATCGGCACCAAAAGCAGCTACGGCGCCACGCTGAACCAAACCTGCCTCGCTGGTAAATATGGGAATATTTTTTTCGTTGCAGCTTTTAAGAATAGTTTCAAATGCTGCAAACACGGTATTATCCGGGTTGGCAAAAAACGCGTCAATATTCTTGTTTAATAAGGCTTGCGTAACCAGCTGTGCATCGGCAGATGAATTAAGCGGCAATGCAATTATCTTTACATTTAATTTTGCCGCCAGGCCTTTTATCCTATCCAAAGCATCGGCAGATTGTGGTTCGGATTGATTAAATATCATCCCGATAGTTAACTGGCCGGCTTTAGGTTTTAGTAACTTAGGAATTAAAGCAAAAGATGTGTCAATATAATTTAGTTCCTCCATCGTTCCAAAAAGATTTGCAGGAGCTTTGCCCGTGGCATCTATTACCCTCATCCGCTCGGGCGTTGGTGATACCATCTGAAAAATTGGGATAGTCTTTGTTTTTTGAATAGCCGCTACGGTTGCCAGTGTGGTTGAGGTAGCCAGCAGATCAACTTTTTCTGATACAAAATAATTTACTATTTGTGTTAGCGTAGGGATACTGCCCTGTGCATTGCGATACTCTATTTTAATGTTATTTTGATCTTCGCTAAAGCCATTCTTTTTTAAAGCATCAATAAAACCATTTTTAGCCTGGGCTATGGTAGCATCCTCAAAGGCATCAACAAAACCAACAACCGGCACGCCAGATTTTTTAGATGGTGTACAGGAAAAAGCAACAGTGATAATTAAAGCGACAGGTATTAGCTTAAAAAATTTCATTTTACTAAGTTAGATAATCGGGCGGAAAGCAGAAACACCATGCTGAAATGTTTTAGAACCGAAGATAAATATGGCATAATTCTTATATTTATCATATTATTGATTAGACCTAAAAACCTGCACATGAAAAATGTTTTCCTTTTACTATTTGTTATAGTATCAATTCAATGCTATGCACAAAAAATCACCTCTTATAAAGCAGTTAATGGTTTAACATATAATATTGGCGACACTGTTAAATTGGGCAGAGGATCGGCGCTTAATGGCTCATTTAACTATTTGCAAATGAGTGGCTTTGGAGCTTTATTAGCCCACAAACAGCAACGCAGCGATCAATTAAACATTGACAAAACTTTTGCGAATACTGCAACCGTTATTAGAAAAATGAGGTCATTACAAATAAATGGCATTCAAAAAGTAACTTTTGTTGTAGATGGTAACGGCCCCGTAAACTTTAACCTTGCAATAGACGATGCCATACAAGCCTGCGAAGTAATACCTTGTAAAGACCAGGCAACACCCCCTGCAGCAAATACAGTAACAGGTGTAGCCGATGAAATAGCGAAGCTTAAAAAACTTTTGGACTCCGGCGCTCTTACACAAGCGGAATATGATGCTCAAAAGAAAAAGCTTTTAGGGCTTTAATCTGGCACAATAACGGCACCATTTTTTAAAATTACAAAACTGTTGTGCCTTTTTTTGGTTAATTTAGCCTTAATGATATCTGTTATTTCTAAATTACCACAAACCGGAACTACTATATTCACCACCATGTCGGCGTTGGCTAATGAAACCGGCGCCATTAATTTATCACAGGGTTTCCCGGACTATGATTGTTCGCCGGAACTGGTTGAATTGGTGAACAGGGCTATGCAGAATGGGCACAACCAATATGCTCCAATGGCTGGTGCTATGGCCCTGCGCGAACAAGTTGCTATTAAAACCCAAAAACTTTATGGTGCTGTTTATGATCCTGAAAGTGAGATAACTATTACCGCAGGAGGTACACAAGCTGTATTTACGGCTATTAGTGCTGTTATTCACCCTAATGACGAGGTTATAATTTTTGAGCCTGCTTATGACTGCTATGCCCCTGCTATTAAACTGATGGGCGGTGTGGTAAAATCGCTTGAACTGGAGCCACCAGATTACCGCATTGCATGGGATATGGTTAAAAGGCTGATCAATAATAAAACAAAAATGATCATTCTTAATTCTCCGCATAACCCAACGGCAACTATACTAAGTAAGAAAGATATTGATGAGCTAAGCGCCTTAGTAAAAAACCAGGATATTTTAATTTTAAGCGACGAAGTTTACGAACACTTAATATATGACGGACAGGTACATCACAGCATGGCCCGCTATCCGGAATTACAAAAACGCAGCTTTATAATTTCATCCTTCGGGAAAACGTTTCATGCTACAGGCTGGAAAATAGGTTATTGCCTTGCTCCTGCTTATCTGATGCAGGAATTCAGAAAGATACATCAGTTTTTGGTGTTTAGTGTTAATTCGCCCATGCAGTATGCAATTGCCGAATATTTGAAGAACGAAAACACCTATTTGAGTCTGCCCGGTTTTTTCCAGGAAAAACGCGATTACTTTCGTAAGGGCCTGGAACAAACCCGTTTTAAACTGTTACCTTGTTCTGGTTCATACTTCCAATCAGTTGCTTATAATGCTATTACTGATGAAAAGGACACCGACTTTGCCATACGCCTCACAAAAGAAGCCGGAGTGGCTGCTATACCGGTTTCGGCCTTTTATCGTAAAGGTACAGACAGGCATATTTTACGATTTTGTTTTGCAAAAAGGCAAGAAACTATTGATAAAGCCGTTGATAGATTAATAAAGGTTTAACCTAACAGAAGCGTTTACATATAATTTAATTATTGCCGAACCACTTACATTGCTTATGGATAATCTTAAAATTACAATATACCAGGGATACCTATTTTGGGAAAACACAGACAAGAACCTTCAAAATATTTCCTTACGGCTATCCGGCATTCGCGAAAAAACAAACCTCATTATCCTGCCCGAAATGTTTAATACCGGCTTTACCATGAATGCCGAAACGCTGGGCGAACCCATGGATGGCAAAACCATGCAATGGATGCTAAAAACTGCGCAAAAGTTTGATTGTGTAGTAACCGGCAGTATTATCATTAAAGAAAATGGCAAATGCTACAACCGCCTGCTTTGGGTACGCCCCAATGGCACACACGAGCATTACGATAAACGCCACTTGTTTGCTTTGGGTAAAGAAGATCACACTTATACCGCAGGTACCAAAAAACTAATAGTAGAATTAAATGGATGGAAAATTTGTCCCATGATATGCTATGACCTGCGTTTCCCGGTTTGGATGCGTAATGTAAATGAAGATTATGATCTGCTAATGATAGTTGCCAACTGGCCCGAAAAACGCGCATTGCACTGGCGTACCCTAATCCCCGCCCGCGCTGTAGAGAACCAAAGCTATGTAATTGGCGTTAACCGTGTTGGGCATGATGGAAACGAGGTATACCACTCCGGCGACTCTACCTGTATTGACCCTAACGGCAATGTGGTTTACTATAAACGTGATGAGGAAGATGTATATACCTTTTCTGTTATTGGCGACGAGGTTAAAAAAGCCCGCCGCGCGCTACCTTTTTTAAAGGATGCGGATAAGTTTAAGATAGTGGATTAAAACGCCACATCTGCTCTATTTAATACAAACCACCCAGCGGCCATGCATTGGCCTACGAGATCGCCCACGTTGTGTAACTCCTTATAACATGGCCGGATACTACATTACCTAATTTCTCGTATCTGTAGAAACAACCTCTTTAACCACTCTACCTAATTAAACTTTCATTTACATACTAAACTTAGTAATTTGCGCTAGAAAATTATTAAACCGGATTCTGTAGATGAGATTGACTTTACGTAGTACTATAGTTGTGTTTGCCTTGCTATCTGCGTTTTACGCATCGGCACAAAAAAAAGAAAAGCCGCTTAAAATTAAAGAGCTTACCAAATTTGTTGACCCGTTTATTGGTACCGGCGGGCATGGCCATACCTATCCTGGTGCAGTAGTACCTTTTGGCATGGTTCAGCTGAGTCCGGATACAAGATTGGAAGGCTGGGATGGTTCATCAGGCTACCATTATACCGATACCACAGTTTACGGCTTCTCACATACCCACCTCAGCGGTACCGGTATAGCCGACTATTGCGACGTACTTTTTATGCCAACTACCGGCACGCCCCAATTCAGCAATAAAGATTATCGATCCGGTTTTAAAAAGAAAAACGAAACTGCTTCGCCGGGTTACTACAAAACCAGGCTTGATAAATATAACGTCGGGGTTGAGCTAACAGCAACTACCCGTGTTGGTGTACACCAGTATACTTACCCAGGTACGCCCGAAGCTAATATTATTATTGACCTTCAGCATCGTGACGAAGTATTAGACTCATGGATAGAAGTAGTTAACGATCACGAAATACGCGGTTTTCGCAGGTCAAAATCATGGGCTACAGATCAATACATTTATTTTTACGCTAAGTTCTCTAAACCATTTAAAACTTATGGTATAGCTTTAAATGACAAGCTGCAGCAAGGTCAAAACAAGGTTCAGGGGAAAAATATAAAAATGTATGTGCAGTTTGATAATCCGGGCGATGTGATATCAAAGGTGGGTATATCAGCAGTAAGTGCAGAAGGCGCTTTAAAAAATCTTGATGCCGAGGTTCCCGGCTTTGACTTTAAAAAGGTTGCCAAAGCGGCAAAAATTGCCTGGAACAATGAGCTTAATAAAATACAGGTTGAGGGCGGCGCACCACCGGTGCAACAGCAGGCAGATAATTATAACCCCTTTGGTTACCCAATGCCTAAATCACAAAAAAAAGCAACAATACTTGATCCTGCTAAGAACAAACAGGTAATATTTTACTCTGCCTTATACCATTGCATGCTTGCCCCCAATGTTTATAATGATGTTGATGGCCAATACCGCGGAATGGACCAGCAGATACATACCGCCAACGGGTTTAACTATTACACCGTTTTCTCTTTATGGGACACTTTCCGTGCAGAGAACCCGCTGCTTACCCTTATTGACCGTAAGCGCACGCTCGATTTTATTAAAAGCTTTGTAGCAATGTATGAGCAAGGCGGTTTGTTACCAATATGGCCGCTGGCATCAAACGAAACTTTTTGCATGGTGGGTAATCACTCCATCCCGGTTATTGTTGATGCTTACGCTAAAGGAATAAGAGGTTTTGATGCTGAAAAAGCATTTACCGACATGAAGGCAACAGTAAACCGTAACCAGTTTGGGCTGGATAATTACCGTAAAACAGGTGCGGTTAATGCTGATGTGGAGCATGAGTCGGTTTCAAAAACGTTGGACTATGCTTATGACGACTGGTGCATTGCCCAAATGGCCAAAATGCTTAACAAACCACAGGATTACGCCGAATATATTAAACGTGCCCAATACTGGAAAAACGTTTATAATAACCAGAACGGTTTTATGCAGGCGCGCGATAATGGCGCATGGTTTACACCATTTGAGCCTACCGAGATTAATAATAACTACACTGAAGGCAATGCCTGGCAATATTCTTTTTTAGTACCGCAGGATGTTGAAGGATTGATAAAAGCCATGGGCGGCAAACAAAATTTTGAAATGAAACTTGATGAGCTGTTCAGCACCACCGCCAAACTAAGTGGCCGCCAGCAGGATGATGTTACCGGCCTGGTTGGGCAGTACGCCCACGGCAACGAGCCAAGTCACCATATTGCTTACCTGTACAACTTTACAAATTCGCCTGATAAAACTCAGTACTACCTCAATAAAATTTTAACTGAACAATATTCAGCTGCACCCGATGGTTTATCCGGCAATGAGGATTGCGGGCAAATGTCGGCCTGGTATGTGATGAGCTGCTTAGGCTTTTACAATATTGCGCCGGGGCAACAACAGTTTCAGATAGGTATCCCACAGTTCGAGAAAATGGTGATCAGCCTGGAGAATGGCAAAAGATTCACTGTCAGCAATCCCGGAGCTACAGTTAGCAGGGCCAATGTATACTTACAAGGCATGAATCTGGATAAAAAGAGTTACAATAAATTGTACCTTGATTATGAGACCATTGCCAACGGCGGCGAGTTTGAGGTATTTACCGGCAGACTGGCTAATAAGCTATTTGTACAGGATTTAGAAAAACCCACCTCTAAAATCACTGACGAACTGATAGTACCTAACCCTTACATAGAAGCTGCCTCAAAAACGTTTAAACAAGCCATAAGCGTTACTATTAAATGTGCTGACAGCTTAGCTAAAATCTATTACACATTAGACGGCAGCACACCTAATGCTAATTCAACACTTTATAGCAAGCCCTTAGTAATTTCGGCTAACACAACGGTGAAGGCTATTGCCATTAACAACGGTAAAAGCAGTTTTATTGATGAGGGTAATTTCATCAAAATTCGCGGTGATTTAAAGTTGTCTTTAGCCAATAAATACCTCCCTAACTATGCTGCACAAGGCGATGAAACGTTGGTAAATGGCGTTCATGGCACTGCCAACTGGCGTTTGGGTAACTGGCAGGGTTTCCAGAATAAAGATCTGGAAGCAATTATTGATATGGGGCAAGTAAAACCAGTAAAGCAGGTGAGTATTGGCACCCTGCAAGATAGCCGGTCATGGATTGTGTTCCCTAAAAATGTACAGTTCTGGCTATCTGATGATGGGAAGAATTATAAACTGGCTGCCACAGTTGATAGTAAAACAGACGTGAAGGATCTTAACGTGCAAACGCAGGAATTTACAGCACCTTTAAATACACGTACTCGTTATATAAAGATAGTGGCCAAACAATACGGCCCCCTTCCCGACTGGCATGAAAGCAAGGGCAGCCAATCGTATATCTTTGCAGATGAGATAACCGTGGAGTAAGGAGTTGATGATTCGGACTATGACTTAAACTTTCTACTTAAAAACCCCTACTTAAAAATGGCTTACAACGAAGCTCTGTTAAACCGCATACGCGAAGCATTAGTTGATGTTACCAATATTGATGAAAAGTTAATGTTTGGCGGCATATGTTTTATGGTAGATGATAAAATGTGCATTTGTGTAAAGCAAGATGAAATAATGTGCCGTGTTGGCCCTAACGAATATGAAACCGCTTTAGAAAAGACCGGCGCCCGCCCTATGATACATGGCGGCAAAACCATGAAAGGTTATGTTTTTGTAGATGCAGATGCTATTAAAAACAGGAAAGATTTTGACTACTGGATAGATAGGTCACTGGAATATAACAAAACCGCCAAGTCATCAAAAAAGAAGAAATAGCTCCTATTTTTCCCAACCCGTTTCCTTTAAAGCCGGATCGTTTTCTTTAACCAGGAAATCGTTATTTGATAGTGAGCCGGCATCCCAATTCAATATGGCCTCATCGGGCACTACATCTACAGGTGTTTTCCATGAGGTTGATGTTTCGTTATAGGCCAGGTTACTTTGCAACGAATAACAGCTTATGATAGACCATCGCGGATGATCTGACAGGTTAGCCTCTGAGCGGTGCAGCAGGTTGCTGTGAAAGAACAGTGCATCTCCTGCATCAAGATCACAATAAATCAGCTCCATTGTTTGTAAAGCATTGTTCACCATGGTTATATCCGCGCCTACCTGTTCGCCGCTAAAACCATGGTTTACCCGACCCAGTTTGTGCGAGCCTTTTACCACCTGCAGGCAACCGTTTTCCTTATTAGCCGGAGTGAGTGCTACCATAACACTCATTAACTGATCTGGAAACATGAACTGATTTTTATACCAGTAGCCATAATCCTGATGCCATTCCCAGGCGCCACCAACTTTGGGCTCCTTTTGCATTAGCTTTGAATGAAAGTGACAAACAGGCGAATCTTCTCCTAATAGCTGCCCAACCGGGGTAATCATCCGTTCGCTACGGGTTAAATAGCCAAACACATCATTTCCGGGCGTAAACCATAATGAAAGGCGGGTTTTCTTGCCGCTTTGATCGTTCAAGTCGAGCGCGTTTTTACGCATGGCATCATCATTTAAAGCAGTACTGTATAGTCTGCCAATTTCTTCTGCATTGCAAAAGTTCTTTACAATTAAATATCCATCACGGTTATAATCGCTTATCTGTTGAGCGGTTAATGCTTTATTTGCCATTAGGAAACACTTTAGGTAACTGGTTAAGTAAATTTAACGAGTATTATTGATTTTACTATGACTTGTTGTCCACTAAATTAATTTACTTGTATATAACTTAGCCATATGAAATTCTACATTAAAAACATGGTATGCAGCCGTTGTAAAATGGCAGTAAAAGCCGAATTGGAAAAGGCCGGGCTGCACCCGTTAAGTATAGAATTAGGCGAAGTAGAAGTTGACGATGAACCTGATGCTGCTACAATCCAAAATCTCGACAATAACTTAAAACAATTAGGGTTCGAGATTATTGATGATCGTAAAAGCCGTATAATTGAACAAATAAAAACGGCTGTAATATCGCTTATCCATTATAATCAGGAACAACACAATCTTAATTTATCGTCCTACCTTTCACAACAACTCAATTATGATTACGGCCATTTAAGTACCTTATTCTCGGAAGTTGAGGGTAGCACCATTGAAAAATATTTCATCGCCCAAAAAATAGAAAAAATAAAAGAGCTGATAATGTATGACGAGCTTAACCTATCTCAAATTGCAAATCAATTGGGTTATAGCAGCATAGCTCATTTATCGGCGCAGTTCAAAAAACAAACCGGACTAACGCCTACGTTTTACCGCTCGCTTAAAAAGAATATACGCCGCAACATTGAGGAACTGTAAATCTTTTGAGGTGCCTTAATGATAGCCATGAGCGCTGTAATGCTCATAGTTATGCTTTAATTTTATCAATCCCAGTTAAAAGTAACTTCCTTATTGTTTAGTTTCCATTTGGCTGGAAATTGGTTGTCCATCCAGTCCAGAGGCTCACCGGTTGGTTGAACCCTGGCTGCATTGGCAAATGCCGTTTTTATAGCCGCTTTTTTATCAGCATCTAAAATGTCAATCTCGGCAGATATAAATAACGGCGAGCCACTTTCGGCCAGTAGCTGCAACCACTGGCGGTTTTTATCCCACGGAACATCTTTGGTTAAACCAACGCAATCACCATCGGCAGCGTAAAATGTATTGTGTTGGTTCAGGCGGAAACCTAAAGTATTCACACCCATTTTTTTGGTACGGGCCCACTCCTTGCCGCTGGTATCATCGCCAATGCGGTTAAGCTCAAAAACCCCGGCAGATAAATGGCTCATGGTATTACAACCAATAACGTACATATCGCCTGCCGATTCCCTTATTGCCTGGTACAGGTTGTTAATTATCTCGGCATTGGTTTTGCTTTGATCGTGGTATTTCCATCCCGGTGCTGTGAAACTATCCGTCATCCGGAAACCCCATTTACCAAAAATGTCATAGGTGCTGTAATCATGTTTTACCATATGGTAGCCCCATTGCTTGTAAATACCCAGATTGCGCTTTATCCGTTCAATATTTTCGGGGATGGTTGGGTCAAGTATAGGGGTTTTAGCATCATCCCTACCGCGGATGGTGGGCGCCAGCAAGCTGGCTTTATCATCAAGACGGGCAATTAATGGCCTTGTCCACAGGCCGGGGCGCATGCCTAAACCTTTGATCTCATCGGCCATTTTGTGCATATCCTTAAACTTATCATTAACCAAAGAGAAGTCATCGGGCTGCTGCCACCCATCATCAATTACCGAGAACGGGCGGTTATTGGTATCGCTAACAAACTCAGCCATTACAGTGGTTTGTTCTTTTATTGATTTGTAGGAGTTATTACCGTAAACCGCATACCAGTCATTTATACCATAAACCGGCTGTTTAGGCAAGCGCGGCTTGGCGCACATTACTTTACAAAAGCGTGTTGCTGTAGCATATTGTGTTTCATTTGCTTTGCTGATAGAGGTAACAATATCTGCGGCATGCAAAGTACGTTCGCCCAGTTTAACGCCCACTCCGCCAGAATGGGTATCCATTGTCAATTCTAAGCTATCGTTTTTTACTTCCCACCAGCAAATAGTGTTGGCGCCCGTTTTTACACCAAAGCAAGCTGTTTGCTTATTATCATGCAGCAATACATACCATGGGTTCTTAGCAGTGGCTTCGGGAGTTTTCCAGGCAAGGTCGCCGTATGAGCGTTCCCAGTGGTCGCCTAATATTTTTGAATAACCGTTTGTTTGATATTTCCATTTAAGCCTTACTGCCTGCAACTCAGCAGCCGATTGTATATACACAGCCTGCGCGTTACCATTTGTTTTTATGCTGACCTTTATACCCTGGTAAGTAAATACAGAACCGCTTGACCCTGTCAGCTTTACCCATTGGTCACCCACCTGTGCCCAGGCTTCATCAGGGTAATTAATTAATGAACTGTCAGGTGCTGCAGCATAGGTAAGCCTGCTATACATAACCGAGGCAAAGCCTACGGCCGAAAGTTTAATAAAATCGCGTCTTAGCATAGGTTTTTAAATGATTGCTAAAGTAGCGAATACAATATTTATCCGGCTAAAAAGTTTGTAACAAATGGCACAGGCTGAAGTCAAAGATTGACGCAGTATTTAAATAAACCGCATAAGCTATGAAATGGAACTTCTTTTCGCGCAAAAAAACATCAACGGATAAACCAAAAAAAAGCAAAACACGTGAATGGGTTGATGCTATTATTTTTGCGGTGATTGCATCTACTATTATCCGGGGGTTATTATTTTCAGCTTACGCCATACCTTCCGGTTCTATGGAAGGCACCCTGCTTACCGGCGATTATTTATTTGTGAGCAAACTAAGCTATGGCCCGCGCATGCCGTTTACACCAATAGCTATACCTTTTACCGAGAGTACTGTTTATGATATTAAAACTTATTGGGATGGTATTAAACTGCCTTATTTTCGTTTACCGGGAATATCCGAAGTGAAGAAAAACGACATTGTAGTATTTAACAAACCCGAAGAAGCTGATTCAAAATATAACCGCCCTGTTGATGTAAGGACCAACCTTATTAAACGCTGCATTGCCGCATCTGGCGATGTATTGGCAATTGTTGATGCCCGCGTTTATATAAATGGCAAACCTGTTAAGAATGCTCCAAAAGCTCAAACTTCATATATAGTAAGTACCGATGGCAACAACCTTAACCCGGAAATGCTGCAAAATTTGAAGATTGAGGTTGCACAGCAATTGAGCGCTACTGATTATGTAATGATAATTCCCATTGACAGCTACAATCAGCTTAAAGGATATTCAAATATTAAAGCAATAAAACCGGTTATTGAAGCAAGAGGAAATTTTGACCCTTCGATATATCCGCATAATGAAAAATTCAAATGGAACCTTGATAATTACGGCCCACTGCTTATCCCTAAAAAGGGGCTAACCATTAAGCTTAATGATTCTACCATGACCCTATACAACCGTGTAATTGAATTATATGAGCATAACAAGGTAGAAATAAAAGGGAAAGATGTGTTTATCAACAATAAAAAAGCTGATACCTACACTTTTAAAATGAACTACTACTGGATGATGGGCGATAACCGCCACAACTCAGAAGATTCGCGCTATTGGGGCTTTGTACCCGAAGACCATATTGTAGGCAAAGCCATGATAACCTGGATGAGCAGCGACAGCACCGCTACTCTGCTAAACCGTATCCGCTGGGACAGGATATTGAAGCCTATTAATTAAGCTTTGTTGAAGGCTTGAATTGACCGTTACCGGACAGTGTTCGTATCGAAAACGGATACTCGCATTATAATAAATTGGTAATTATCTATATATCAATTATTTATATAGATGGCATTGCATTTGTGGCAACCCCTGTATAAGGTTCAACCATGAAAAGTAACAGACCACTTATCAGGCGCACATTTTTACAGGAACGTTTTGATATTTTAATAAAAAAACAAAGAAACGGACATGCTACCTTTAATGACCTTACCGAACTTGACGATATAGTTAACCGTGACCCCGCCATAAGGGAAAGCATCCTGGAAGAAATGCAGGGTATTGATAAAACACCTGAAGGGCCAGATCAGCCCGAGATTGTCAATATTGAGCCTGTAAAACAACTGAGTTTATTAGAACAGCTTAAAGCTTTTATTAACAGGTTGTTTATTGCCGAAGCCCCTTATCTTAAAACAGCTTTATTAAACTAAGTCAGGATAGGTTATCTGCCAATTCTTTCTAAATTGCAGTTATAAATCTCTTGCAATTATGAAAAAACCCCCTTTTCGTTTACTGTTAAGCCTGACTTTATTAATAAGTGCCTTATTGGTTGCATTCAAATTCCCTAATTACAAAAAAGTAAACATTGTTTTTATTGGCGATAGCATTACGCAAGGCGGAAATAAGGCTTCATTTCAGCCTTCGGTGTATGCCGTAACTTATTTAAGCGACAAGCTACCTGCTGTAACAATTAACCAGGCTAACGCGGGCGTAAGCGGGCGTACCACACTTGACTTTTTACCGGGCCAAAAAGATTTTAATAATGCAGCCACAGCTGCAGATACGTTATATACTGATATGGATGCACAGTTACTATTCTCAATAATGCTAGGCACAAATGATAGCGCAATAAAGGGCCCGCACGGCGCACCGGTTGCACCACAAGATTACAAGCATAACCTCAGCATCATTATTGATACCTTATTGCAACGTTATCCAAATAGTAAAATTATTTTAAACCACCCGCTATGGTACAGTCCTAACACCTACAATGGTGCCATGTACCTGGCCGAAGGACTAGCGCGGCTACAAACTTATTTCCCAGAAATTGATGGGTTAGTAAAAAGTTATAAGTTAACAAATCCCGGCCACGTATTTATTGGCGATAAAGCCGGCTTTACATATTTTAAGAAAAATTACGCTGATGCTTTTAAGCAAGAACAAGGCCGGCAAGGAATTTTTTACCTGCACCCTAATGAGCAGGGTGCCGCTGGTTTAGGAGCGTTATGGGGTAAAGCCATTTATAAGGCATTAAAGTAATGCCTTTACAGGTTAACTTTTTTGTGGTGGAGTTGACGTGATTTCGCCAAACTCGTTTACATAAGCTATCATGCTATCCAGATCGCTGCCCGTAGGGTTTTCTTTACGTTCCTGCTTACGCATTGCTTTGTCTTCTTTCTTTTTTTGCCGGTTCTTCTCTAATTGTTTTTTCATGAAAGTTGCCTGCGATTTTGCCATATTTTAATTAGGATTAGTGAATAAATAATTTTCAGAACAAAAAAGCACCTGCCTTTTCAGACAGGTGCATTACGATTAAATTTTATAGTGATTTTTTAAACTACTTTTACATTTACCGCGGTAAGGCCTTTTTTGCCTTCTTCTACATCGAACGTTACATTATCGTTTTCACGAATTTCGTCGATTAGACCAGTTGAGTGAACAAAAACATCGCTTCTGTTATCACTCTGTGAAATGAATCCAAAACCTTTAGTGGTGTTGAAAAACTTTACAGTTCCTTCTTTTTGCATTATAAATTTTTTAATAAGTGTGCAATATACTCATTAATAACGGAACTTTCTTTTAAATAAAAATATTTAACGTTATTTTAAATTATATATCACATAGTTTATGCGCTAACCTACTCTGTAAGCGTATATTATGAAAAGTAAAAAATTAATTAATTTTTAAAGATGCTGATATTCAATAAATAAAGGCTATCTTTAATAAAATCCTTCTCTAAAAATACATACATCTTAGGCATTGCCATTTTTCTACCAGGGTAAATAGCGGCCTCTAATACAATAACCATGAGCAAAGAAAAAAAATCCAACAAAGAGACAAAGAAAGCTCCTGCGGAAAACGCAACTAAAAAGCAATCGTCTTATCAATCAAGTAAGGGTTCTGCATCATCAGACCTGTCATCAACAATCAAGAAAAAATAACCCATGAATGAAAAAACAATAGAAGACCAAACCCGCCTTTACCTTTACGATTTGATGAACACAGCCAAAGAACATGGTTTTAAAACTGACGACGTATGGGAATTTAGCGTGGCTACGGATACTGAAAGATTAAAGCTGCAGAAAGATTATTACCCTACTATTGCTACCAAGTTATTTCCTGAAATAATGCTGCAGGTTTTCCATGCCATAAAAGAAAGGCTTAACCAATCTTTTAACAAAGAGGAGCAGCAGTTAGATAAACGCAGCGTTTTAGCCGGTGAATTAAGCTACCTGGTTGCTTATAATCCAAAAAGACCACGTACATAACATTAATAAAAGGCCCTGTAGTAAGGGCCTTTTATTTTATGGGATAATGTTATTACGGTTATACTTTTGCCTTTCAACGCTATCAGGCGAAGGGGCTTCCTGCTCACCTTCGGTAAGCAAATGCTCGCCTCCTTCTGTTAGCAAGGGTTTATCACTCTCTTTTATTAAGTTTTCTTCGGCCACTATTGGTTTACGTTTACCGTAAAATTTGGTCTGGTTAAAATGTTCGTGTTCATAAAAGTCACTATCGGTTACTATTTCGGTATCAGGCTTAATAAACACACTCCTTATCTCGGCCTCTGTTTCCGGGCTAATTTCCCTGCCTTTTTCATATATAGGTAATGCTGTTAATTGTTCAACAGTTATGTTGGGTATCAGTACTGTATCGTCCTCTTCATGCAATTCGGCTACGCCTATGGGTATAAGCACATGACCATCTTCCAGGTCCAGGTCGTTATTTTCTGTATCCAATACAATGTATCGTACCTCTTTTGATTCTGGATCAAACAAAAGATCATCAACCTCACCAATTTTTACACCCTTTGAGTTCTCAATGTCCCAACCTTGTATATTGGGCTGGCCATCAACTATTTCGTAATTACTTTCGCTTAATTCCTTTAAGCGACTATAATCTTTATTTTCATCTGAAGCCATTTTTTTAAGTTTTAAATTTTAAAAAATCAATTCGCTGTGCTATCCGGGAACGCTACTATCTCTACATTTCTGTTTTGCGCCCGGCCTTTATTTGTTTCATTAGGCGCCAAAGGCTGGGTTTCACCTAACGATTGTATAGATATTTTTTGCGCGGCAAAACCACCATTAGTTACCAACCAGTCCTTTACAGCAACCGCCCGCTGGGCACCTAATGCTTTATTATGTTTTGCTGTGCCTATTGAGTCGGTGTGCCCGTAAATTCCTATAGCTGCATTTTTAAACCGTTTGTTTAATGATGATGCTATTTGTTTTAACTGCGCTTGCGCGGATGGTTGTATTGTATTTGCATCGACAGGAAACAATATATTCTCGCCCAGACTATAAATAGTATATTTTTTATTGCCCCTCACTACAATGGCAGTATCAGTAATTTCCTCGTAGCTGGCCTTAGGTATTGTAAAATCTATCGCATTCCAGTCAGGTTGTGTTGTTGCTGCGGTGGTGCTATGGGTAACCACCGTATCAGCAGCTAACGAGTCTGATTGATCAATTTTAAGCGGTGCCGTTCTGTTGCACCCTTTATATAATAGAAACAATACTCCTAAAGCAAGAATCAAAAATATAAGCCATATCCAAATGGGGCCCTTACGTTTAGGTTGAACATCTAATTGTGCCATGTAAACTTCTTTATTGATAGTTAAATTCCTATCTATCAAATGATAATAACGGCAATTAGTTTTAAAAAAGATCAATTTGGCCTGAAAAGATAAACGGTATCAATTAATTTAAAGCAGGGTATTCCGTTCCGCTACAAAACCCCAAAGTTAACTGCTCCATTTCCTTTTACACTTTATCATCCATAGCAATATCACCTTTTTTACTCATAGTTACTAAAAGTGCTTTAAGCCTCTCAATATGTTGTACAATATCCTCAGATATCTTTAAGCTTTGTAATGCATTATCTGTTTGCCCATCTTCTCCTTCATGGTCGGCTACTTTACGCAACAGCCCTTTACGCTCTTCAAGCATACATATGCACACCCATAATGATTCTTCCAAAGCTTCGGCCTGGGTTTCAACAAGTAGTTTTTCATTATAGGTATGGCCGGTAAAACATCGGTAACCGTATGTATTATCATTATGCATAGCAAATAAGCTTCCTCCACACTCAGGACAGGTAAAATCCGACTGCTCCCCTATCTTTTTCAGATCATTAACGCTGCTTATCATACCCTGTGCAATTTGGGCCTCTATCTTTATATCTTTTGGTATTACATACATTGGGCCCTCTGGTTTAGCAAACAAATCATCCAAAATATAGCTGATATCATTTATCGAGACCTGATAATTTACATCTACCTTATTTAATACATTTCTGGGCATATCCGGAAAATCAGCCTCTGAAGGCTCCTGCACTATACATACCCCGCCATTACGTTTAATAGCCGACATACCCGATGTACCGTCATCCATCATACCACTCAGCACAATGCCTATAACCCTTGAATCATATGCAGCCGCTGCCGAACGGAATAATATATCAATAGATGGCCGCCACCTATTGTCGTGCGGGCCTTTAGTTATATGAATAGCACGCCTGGTAACCAACATGTGGCTGTCCTTAGGAGCAACATATAAGTGGCCTGCTTTAATTTCATCACCATCCGTAGGTATACTGCAAATAAAATTGGTAATTTTTCCTACATGCTGTACTATAATCTCGGGCATGGATTGTTTACCCAAGTGCATTACCACAAATATAGCTGCCGGAATATTATCAGGAATTTTTTCAATCAGTTGAATAATAGCTTTAAAACCACCTGCCGATGCTCCTATTACAATTACATTTTTTATGCCGTTCATGCTTGTATAAAAACAAGCTGGCAGGTTTAAAGTTTTAGCGAAATATTCACTATAGTACCATCGCCGGGTTGCGATTTAATGCGCATGGTGCCGTTATAAAAGTTGAGCCGGTTGCGGATACTACTCAGCCCTGAACCACTTGGTATCTGATACTGTTCATTTACATTAAAGCCAACGCCGTTATCTTTTACTTCAATTTCCAGCAGTTTACTTTTTTTAATTGTTATAATTACCGTATCAGCCCCGGAATGTTTAATACAATTGTTCAGCAACTCCTGTATAAGGCGGAATATTACAATTTCAATAGTAAGGCTTAAACGTGTTTTTAAACCGTTCATTTTTGTTTTAATACGCAATTTTGGAGTACTAAACCGCTTTGCAAGTTCTTCGATAGTAGCAGGTAAACCAAAATCTGTTAATACTGATGGTGCCAGCTCAAATGATATGTTGCGGGTTTCCTTTACAGCATCATTTAATAAGCTGTTAATGGTTGCTAATGCATCATCATTTTCTTTATCGGCTTTTAGCTGCTGCAGATTTAGTTTTATACCATAAAGCAATTGGCTTACGCTGTCATGTAATAATTCGCTTATACGCCGGCGTTCATTCTCTTCTGTTTCGAATATGGCAGCTGCTATTCTTTTATGTTGATCTATTTTTAACTGATCGGCCTCCATTTCCAGTATCTTTTTTTCGGTGATGTCCGTCATGGTACCCAGGAATCGTTTATTTTTCCCCCGCTCAGTAACAACGTGGCCACGTATAGAAATATGACACGCTACTTCGCCCCTTAAAATCCGACAGTCTACATTCAGTTCTTTTTCCTGGTTAACAGCTGTGCGTAGGGCACTGTCCAGTTTCTGCCGGTCATCGGGATGAATAATGTCAATAAATGATCTGTACTGACCATTAAAACTGGTAATATCCAATCCACAAATATTATAGTTGGCGTCGTCCATTGAAAAAAGACCGGTCCTAAGATCGTACTCCCATGTACCGGCGTGCGAAGCCTCTAATGCCAGTTCTAACCTGTTTTTTATTTCAGAAAGCTGTTGTTCTGATATAATGCGCTTGGTAATATCCATTACCGCTATATAGCATTGTTTTTTAAGACTTAAAGTGTTATTTATTGTAATGCCTTCTACCTGTGCATCAATAACCACAGCGTCATCTTTAAAAAACTTAAGCTGGCAATTTAGTTGTGTGTTTGTAGTGTTTAAGTTATTTAAAAAAATATAAAACTCATCAATACATTCTGGCATTATAAAACTCTGCAGCTTAAAATTTATTATTCTGCTTTTTTGCCTGCCCAATAGGGCGGCACCGGTAATATTAACATCCTCCACTTTACCGGCCATATCCATTATAAAATAACCAACAGGGGCCAGGTCATATATTCCCGAAAATCTTAATCGCTCAATTTCCAGTTCTTCGTTTGCCCGGCGCAGTTCATCATTCTGCATTTCCAGCTCTATCTGATGCACCTGCAATTCCTGGAACAACTTTTTTATATCGTCCTCTGCTATCTTGTCTTTATATGATAGGTCTTTATTAGATAAAAATAGCTCCGCCTCTTTCCGTAAATGCGAAAATTCAGATTGATCTGCAGGCTGTTTTTTATCTTTTAAACCCATTTTACTTTACTTTACTTATAATAATCATCACCATTAAAGTTTCTTTTGATTCGTCATCAATAAAGGGCTGGCTATGTACTGTAAATTGTTGCATATCAGCACCGCCGGCATTAAGTTGTACATGTGCGGCAATCTCATTTACCAAGCATTGTTTAATCATATGATCCAGCTTTTTAGTTTTCCACTGGCTATGTACAACATCAACAAACAATTTGCTCGTAACATCTCCTTCTTTAACACCAAAAAGCTGCAGGTAATGCTTATTAACAGTTATCACCCGCATATCCCTGTCCAGTTGTAAAGCGGCCTCTTCCATAGCCCTTACCACCCCTGCCGAATACCTTTGCAGTTCGTTAAGCCTGAACTGAATTAATTTGTAAGGAGTTATGGGTGTAAAGGTAATTACAGCACCTGATATAAAGTTGTCTAATGTACGGTAAGGCATAATTCGCACATTGTACCATTGGCCATTTTTAGCTTTTGATTCTACCTCCTTAGTTACCAGTTTTTCAACAACTTTTTTTATCTCATTTTCTATTGCCGGATAATCCAAATTAGAGGCTATGTGTGATATAGGCCTACCCACATCAGACGGTATCAGGTTAAATAGTTTGCGTACCTGCGGAGTAAAACGCAATATCTTCAGGTTATTATCTAAAAATATGGTGCCTATCTCGGTAGAATCGAGTAGGTTCTTCATATCATTGTTTATTAACGTCAATTCCTCAGCTTTGGCTTGGTATTGTGCGTTAATGGTCATCAGCTCCTCATTAAGAGATTGCATCTCTTCTTTAGTTGTAAGCGATTCCTCATTAGTGCTTTGTAACTCTTCATTAGTGCTTTGCAGTTCCTCATTGGTTGATTTTAGTTCCTCCAATGAAGTCTCCATTTGTTCAATGGTACTGTTAAGCTGTTGCTTAGTATATACCAGTTGCTTTTCCAGTTCTTCTGCCTGGGTGCTAACCGCGTTTTCGCTTTTTGTGATCTTGCGTTTTGGTTTAACCAGCAGGCCCTTGTCTTCAAATATCAATAGTATTAAGCCAAACATTCCCGGCTCACTTAAAAACTCCGCTTTTAGATTAAGTATTCTTATTTTTTTATTTTCTTTTAGTTTAATATCATTTACAGCCACTCCGCTTTTTTGAATAACAGCCTGGTGTATAATATTGCCAAAAACATATCTTAATTCTTCGCGGGCCATCTTATGGATGTTCATTTCGGCCTCTCCGGTTGGCAGTTCCAGGTAATGGCCCGTTTTACCGTTTATATACAGAATATCACCTTTTTCATTTACCAATACAGATGCCGGGGTAAAATTCTCCAACAATATTTTGTTAAAAGTATCGGCCATTGCCTTTTTACCCATTAATTTTTCGCTATCATCGTTTTTTAATGAATTGTTTGACAGGCGCGAAACATTGGAAGGAAAATCTATCATCTTTCCAGTATTAAATCCACCCTCTTTACGTTCAAACAATTTCCATTTTGGATCAATTGCAGCAAACATATCTGTAAAGCCGCCAATGGTTTCGGCCGGCCCCATAAATAGTATTCCCTGTGGATTGAGCGAATAATGGTATACCGGTATAATTTTCTTCTGCAATTCAGATGTCAGATAAATCATCACGTTACGGCAGCATAGCAGATCAAGCCTGGTAAATGGCGCATCCTTTATAAGGTTGTGCTGCGCAAAAACAATCATTTCGCGCAGTTCCTTCTTAACTGAATAATAGTTATCTTTTTTAACAAAAAATTGTTTTATACGCTCGTCTGATACATCAGACACAATATTATCATGATATAAGCCGGCCCTTGCATGTTCAATGGCTTCGGTATCCAGGTCTGTAGCGAAGATCTGTATCTTCGGAACCTTCTTAAGACGAAGGCTTTGCACGCATTCTATTAGCAATATGGCTATTGAATATGCCTCTTCGCCTGTTGAGCAGCCTGCCACCCAAACACGTATAGGATCGTCCGCCTTTTTGTTCTTTAATAAATGATGCAGTTTATCTTTAAGCGACTGATAGGCCAGCGCATCCCTAAAAAACTTGGTAACGCCAATGAGCAGTTCATTAAATAACAAGTCAATCTCCGGCGGGTTTTCCCGCATAAAATTAACATAAGCTAAATAATCAGACAGTTGATGATAAGCCACACGCCTGTCAATTCTGCGGGTAATGGTGCTCTTTTTATACAAACTAAAATCATGGCCGGTATGCGAACGTAGCAGCATTAATATCTTTTGTATAGCATTGCCGTTCTGTACATCATTACGGGCCTGTTCAGTAGCCTCATCCGCCAGTATAGGATGGTTAATATACTGTAGAAGCTTAATAGGCATTTTCTCAGGTGCCAATACATAATCAACCAGGTTAGTACCTATGCTTGCCAGCGGCATGCTGTTGTATTGTGCGGTCTCCGGGTCCTGCACCATGGCCATACCCAGTTTTTCTTTTATCATGCGGATGCCAGCCTCGCCATCAGAGCCCATTCCTGAAAAAACGATACCTACTGCTTTGTCCAATTGGTCTTCAGCAAGGCTCTGTAAAAAATAGTCAATAGGCTGCCTATGGCCGTGCATCTGTGCGGGAGCAAGCAATAAAAGCTTGCGGTTATGCATACCCATATCGGCATTTGGTGGAATTATGTATATTGTATCCGCTTCTACCTTCATACCATCTCCTGCCTGCACCACCGGTATAGAGGTATAGGTTTTTATCACATCAGTAATGTGCCCTTTATGGTTAGGATCTAAATGCATTACTATAATAAAAGCCATACCGCTATCAGTAGGCATATATTTAAAAAACTTCTCGAACGCAGTAAAAGCACCGGCAGACCCTCCTATCCCCACAATTGGAAATGAACGCGTCTTATTTTGCCGTATAGCAGTTACCGTTTTTTTAACACTTACTTTTTTTTGATCGTTTACTGCTTTTTTTGAAGATTTCTCCTTGCTATCAGGCATCGTGAACAGTATAAATAGTTTAAGTAAAGTTATCAATTTAGTATGGCTTATATTATAACAATCCGGTTTCAATTTTAAAAAATTCCGACTTAAACAAGGCCGCTTCCCAGGGTTCAAAAGACGCGGCCATTGAATTGAGTAAGTATTGTAATTAGCGTATGCTGTTCATTATCTTTGCCCTTGATTGGGGCTCTAATATCCCCAATCTAAAACACCTATGCTTCGCATCAGTCAGCTGTACATTTACCCTATAAAATCATTAGGCGGCATTGCATTAAATAGTGCACGCTTAACAGATCGCGGGCTGGAACATGATCGCCGGTGGATGCTGATGGATGAGAATAACCGGTTTCTATCTCAACGGGAAAATGCCCAAATGGCATTGTTTAAAACCGACTTGGAAAGTGACACCATTAAAGTGACCTACGCTACAGATAATTCATTTATTCATATTCCGTTTACCCCCTTAAAGCAGGATACCGTAGAGGTAACCATTTGGGATGATACCTGCACAGGCCAATACGTAAGTAACGAGGCTGATGCGTGGTTTACCCAAAAGCTGGGCATCAATTGCAGGTTGGTTTACATGGCTGATAACACACATCGCCTAACCGACCCGCGATATACAACAGAAGGAACCATTACCTCTTTTTCCGATGCTTATCCCTTGCTATTGATTGGCCAGGCATCACTTGATGATTTGAACAGCCGCCTTATAGATGCCCTGCCCATGAACAGGTTTCGCCCAAATATTGTATTTACCGGTGGCGAGCCTTATAGCGAAGATACCATGCAGCACATTATTATTAACGGTATTAACATATATGGTGTAAAGCTATGTGCCCGTTGCATTATGACAACAATAGACCAGGTTACCACACATAAAAGTAAAGAGCCGCTAAAAACTTTAGCCGGCTATCGCCGTAAGGGCAATAAAATACTCTTTGGGCAAAACCTGACCAATATAGGTGAGGGTATAATAAATATTGGTGACGAACTGCAGGTAATTTCCCTGCAAACCGATGATCGGTTTATGGTAGTTTAACCTTTGCACTTTTTGCGGTTACTTCTAAACCGCTGGTATAAATATTTTTAAACTCAATTATCTTAACACAAAATTTAGTTGATAAAATTACGTTGTTAATTTTTGTTATTGGCGGCTATGATTTAGCTGCATAATTTTCCATCTTTACCCCATGTTTAAAAGCATAAAAAACCGATATCTAAGATATTTTACTGTATTCATATATTTCGTTATTATCTTCTTTTGTGCCATCGAATTAAACTTTCTATGGCTGTTTGGCTATTCGCCAGACATGAGAGATATTAAAACGCCTACCATGTCGCTATCATCAGAGGTATACACCGCAGATGGTAAACTTATAGGCCGTTTCTACAAAGAGAATCGTTCGCCTGTTGATTTTAAAAGTATTTCTCCTAACCTTATAAATGCATTAGTTGCAACTGAAGATGCAAGGTTTTACAAGCATGGAGGTGTTGATTTTTTTGCGTTTGCAACCAGTATGCTTTCTACCGCAAAAGGCGAAAGACGTGGCGGCAGTACCATTACACAGCAATTGGCCAAAAATCTTTTTAGTACCCGCAAACGTAAATCACAGGGCATTATCAGGCATGTACCGGTGCTCCGCACTGTTGTTTTTAAATTTAAGGAATGGCTTACTGCTTTTAAGATTGAGCACCTTTACAATAAGCAGCAAATACTTACCTTATATTTAAATACCGTTCCGTTTGGTAATAATTCCTACGGTATAAAAACGGCTACTTTAAAATATTTTAATAAAACACCTGATGCGGTAAATCCGGCCGAAGCTGCTACACTGGTAGGGATGTTAAAAGCTACATCAACCTATAACCCAATTACTAATCCTGAAAAGGCTACCGAGCGACGGAATGTAGCTTTGAGTCAGATGCAAAAATATGGATACCTGAGCAAGGCGGATTTTGCAACTTATAGCAAAATGCCACTTAATCTGGATTTGAGCTATGTAGAAAGATCGGGGCAGGAAGATTCATATATTCGTCGCGCTGTTGAAAAATGGCTGGATAAGTGGTGTAAACAAAATGATTATGACCTTTATGAGGATGGCCTGAAGATATATACTACCATTGACAGCCACCTGCAGCAATACGCTGAAGATGCTGTTGCGCAAAAGATGAAAATGCTGCAAAAGCGTTTTAATAATTTGTGGGGAAACAAAAACCCGTGGAGAGATTCAAAAGGTGTTGAGATAAAAGACTTTTTATTAAAAGCCGAGCAAAGGCTACCGATATATAAACTACTTACCAAAAAATACAACGGCGATACCACACAGATTAACGCTTACTTCCAAAAAAGGAAAAAGATGACCGTATTTACCTGGAATGGTGATAAGGATACTACTTTTTCAAGTGTAGATTCTATAAAATATTACACCAAAATATTAAACACCGGTATGATGACTATGGAGCCATCCACCGGAAAAATAAAAGTTTGGGTTGGTGGTATTGATC